>JAPLCX010000098.1 GCA_026392035.1 Candidatus Auribacterota bacterium
GAAGAGCTAAGGGCGGATAACCGCCATAATCTATTGGACATATTAGACGATCTTAATTCCCGGAATTGTGTTAAACTTGGAGAAGGTGGCGGGGGGCAGGAGCTGGGCGACCAATTTAATAGCCCCCCAAAATGGCTGCTAAGCGGGACTCGCAATGACAACCTTAATGCTGATTTTTTCACAGCTTCCCAGTGAAGCACTAGGGCGACTTCAATCCCCCTATTCCCCCCTTTGAAAAAGGGGGTTAGGGGTAATACTGCTTATTTAAGGATCTCTACGGTGTATTTGATACCTTTGAAAATCTGGGGGCGGAGTTGGCGTAACCGAGTGGGCCAGTTGCTGACTTTACGTTTGATGGCGCGAGGATTGCGCCGTCCCGCCCTCGGGGGCACCCGCTCTTCCAGTATCTCGTCGAGCACATTTTCATGAAACGATTTTCTGTCCCGAGGGGGGAAGTGCGGCGAACCGAGGGAGTTTACGACGAATCACTCTGATGGCATGCACGTACGAGAGCCGGTCTGGATCCTCGTCGGCTTTCAACGCAGCTTCATGCATCAGACCACGGACGGCAAAATGGGCCATCATCAATCCATAGAACTCTTGACGCACCAGATCTGGTTGCTTACTGCGCAGAACGATTTGTCTGCCGCGCAAGTGCGTCTTGAATTCATCGAGGGCGTTCTCGATTTCCCATCGATCATGATACAGGGCAGCCAGTTCATTTGCCGGGGCGTCGGCGGGATCGAGGATGGTGGTGATCAGCCGATAGAGAAGCTCAGCCTCCGGTGTGTCCGGCAACGTGTACTCGATGACCCGAACAAACAATCCGTCCGTGTCATGACGACGCGCTTTTGTCGAGGGATACACCTTGCTCAGATAGGAGCCGTCCTCAAGGCGTTTCAGACATGGCAGGATCATGCTTTTTTTCACACGCCAAACCAGATCGGCACCGGTGGCGCGGGCCTTCTTCCACCCCTCGTAGCTGAAGAAGTTCCGGTCGGCCAGCTCCAGCATACCAGGTCGAAGGTAAGTCAACGACTCTTCGCTAAGCGTGGTCTCCCCCATATGGCATCCCCCCATCTGAGAGCCAAACAAAATGTGCGTTCCATTCTCCACCAACGAGACGAAGCGAATCTGCGGATAGGCGCTTTGGCCACGACTGGCACCCGGCTGGCCAAAGGCCTCGGCGTTCTCGTGCGTGTCGGCCACATCCAAGGTGCTGCCGTCAAGAGAAACTACCCGCCACTTCCGGTACCACGCCCCCTTGGTCTGCCTCTTCGTTCCTCGCTCCGCGATCGGCCGCACGACCCGGTCGTGAAGTCTTTTCACCGGTTCACTCCCCAATCGCGCTCGCGCCTGGGAGATGCCGGCTCTGCCGGTGACCTTGATCCGTTCGTCGGGCTCCGCCAGCCAGCGCACCCCTTCGAGCAGGCATCGCAGAACCTCTCGACAAGAAACCTGCATGTACAAAGCCAGCGCAATCACGTAGTAAATCACCACATGCGCCGGCAGGTCTCGTTGCCGCCTGCTCGCCTTGCCCGTCTCGGCCAGTACGCTGTGGACCTCATCCGCCGGGAATTGCTTCGCGAGCACCCCCAAGCTGATGTAGTCCGTAATCCGCGCCCCTTTCGGCAATTCTGCTATAGTTCTCGCCATCTCTCGCCTCCTTTCCATTCCAGGCAAGAGATGAACACAAATAACGTTAGAAAGCAATGCTTAAATGAGCAGTATTAGGGTTAGGGGGGATTCATCAGTGCTTCACTGAGCGGTTACTTTTTTATTACGATTTATGTTCAAAATATGCTCATGATTACAGTATACTTGTTAAACATCTGGTAAGAAAAGAACAGGCTGCGTAACTTTATTGAGCAGAAGGCATTGGGTGTTCTCCACGAGATGCGCAGATCTGCAGGAATAGACAACAGGTGAGAAAATGAAAGTGGTTATTCTCGCGGGTGGGATTGGATCCAGGTTGAGCGAAGAAACCGATGTAAAACCGAAACCCATGATCGAAATAGGTGGCAGGCCTATACTCTGGCATATAATGAAGATATATTCACATTACGGTTTTAATGATTTCGTAATTTGCCTGGGGTATAAGGGGTATATCATAAAAGAATATTTTGCCAATTACTTTCTGCACCTATCGGATGTCACCATAGACCTGTCTGAAAATGCAACAAAGGTTCACAGCTCGAAGGCGGAACCGTGGATGGTGACGCTTGTTGATACCGGTGTGGAGACAATGACTGCGGGAAGGATACGCAGGGTGAAGGAATATGTGGGCGCTGATACCTTCATGCTCACGTATGGAGACGGAGTGGCGAAGATAGATATAAAGGAGCTACTGGCGTTTCATAAAAAGCACGCGAAATACGCTACCGTTACTGCGGTCCAACCCTCGGGAAGATTCGGGGCGTTGAACATGGATAAGGGCGATATGGTAGTGTCGTTTCAAGAAAAACCGAGGGGCGATGGGGCGTGGATAAACGGTGGATTTTTCGTTCTGGAGCCACAGATATTTTCCTACATAAAAGATGACCAGACTCTTTGGGAAAGAGAACCCTTGAGCAGTCTGGCCAGGGACGGCCAGCTTGTGGCATTCAGGCACAGCGACTTTTGGATGCCGATGGATACGTTGCGGGAAAAAAGGGAGCTGGAAAATTTATGGGCATCGGGGAAGGCTGAATGGAAGGTGTGGGACAAGTGACGCGGGAAAGAGACCACAACTATGGATAATAGTTTCATTGGATTTTATAAAGGCAAAAAGGTTTTGGTGACCGGTCACACCGGTTTTAAAGGTGCGTGGCTCAGCTTATGGCTGCAACAGCTGGGGGCGAACGTAATCGGATTCGCCTTGCCCCCCCCTACAAAACCGAGCCTATTTGAGGTTTTGAAATTAAAAGATAGAATCGCGCATGTTACCGGCGATGTGAGGGATGAAAAGGCATTGAGGCATGTCGTCGGACACTACAGGCCGGATATCGTATTTCACATGGCTGCTCAATCCCTGGTCCGTGTCTCGTATCGGGAGCCGAAATTAACGTATGAAACCAATGTGATGGGTGCGGTAAATCTGTTTGAGGCGGTGAGGCGGGCGAAGGGCGTGAGGGTGGTGGTGAATATCACCAGTGATAAGTGCTATGAGAACAGGGAGTGGCTGTTTGGATACAGGGAAATCGACCACATGGGAGGATACGATCCCTACAGTTCAAGCAAGGGCTGCGCTGAATTCGTTACCACGGCATACAGGAATTCTTTTTTCAACCAGAAGGACTATGGCAGAACGCATAATGTGGCCGTGGCCTCTGTGAGGGCCGGTAATGTGATAGGGGGGGGAGACTGGGCGGAGGATAGGCTGGTTCCTGATTGTATAAGGGCCCTGGCGAAGAACCGGACGATTATTCTAAGGAACCCTGGGGCCGTGAGACCCTGGCAGCATGTGTTAGAACCTTTATCAGGATATTTATGGCTCGGGGCTTTAATGTGGGGAGGCGACATATGTTACAGTGACGCATGGAATTTCGGTCCGGATGATGAGGATAACCTTACCGTTGGGGATACGGTGAAAAAGATAATCGAATTGTGGGGGAGGGGCAGCTACAGGATCAGGCGAGATGCCCGGTTGCATGAAGCGAAGCTGTTGAAGCTTGATATAAGCAAGGCGCATTTTAAGTTGGGATGGAGACCGGTTTATCACATATACGAGGCGCTGGAGAAGGCCATTATCTGGTATGAGAAATATTATGGTGACCGCAATGACATGTATGGCTACACGGTAAAACAAATTAAGGACTACGCCGACCGCGCACATGAAATTGGCATACAGTGGAGCGCGTGAATATTTTGCCGGGAATACGTTTTATAAGCTTTTATCCATCCTCTTATTCGCGTCTGGGCGCAGATTTTGATTATGGTGGCCCTGAAGAGAAGGCGGAACTTTGTGAAGATATCTGTTGTCATACCGGTCTATAACGAGATCAACACCATCGCCGCAATCATCCAGAGAGTCGAGGCTGTTCCACTCGAGAAGGAGATTATCGTCGTTGACGACTGCTCGACGGATGGCACCCGCAAAGAACTCGAGCGTATCGCATCGAGGGATAAAATTCTCAGGGTGATTTACCAGGAGCGCAACCAGGGGAAAGGCGCAGCGCTGCGCGAAGGTTTCAGGTATGTGACCGGTGATATCGTGGTCATTCAGGATGCCGATCTGGAGTACTATCCTGAGGAGTACCCGAAGCTGATCGAGCCGATTGTGAGGGGCAGGGCGGACGTGGTCTATGGCTCTCGGTTCCTGGGGACCCACCGTGTGTTCATGTTCACGCACTACCTCGGGAACAAGATCCTCAATCTGATCACCAATATCCTCTATAACTGCATTTTTTCCGATATGGAGACCTGCTACAAGGCCTTCCGTGCCGAGATCCTCGCGCACATCAGGCTTCGTTCGAATAGCTTTGGTTTTGAGCCCGAATTTACCGCCCAGGTGATGAAGCGGGGATATAAGGTGTATGAGGTGCCCATTTCTTACGATGGCCGATCGTACACCGAGGGCAAGAAGATCACCTGGAAAGACGGCTTTATCGCGATCTACTGGCTCGTGCGATGCAGGTTTGAACCGGTTGACATCGGGAAAGAAACGCTCCTGAGAATGGAAGCGGTCAGGAGATACAACGACCGGATCTACGAGCGGATCAGACCATTCATGGGGGAGCGCATCCTCGAGGCAGGGGCCGGCATAGGAAATATTACTCGCAGGCTTCTCGACAGGGAGTGTGTCATCGCCTCTGATGTGTCCGAAGATCACCTCAATACGCTGCGCAAGCGGCTTGTGGAGAGCGACAGGCTGAGGATTGTCACGTTCGACCTGAATCAATGTGACGCTGATCGATTCCGCGGAGAGAGACTTGATACCGTGCTCTGTTTGAATGTGATCGAGCATATTGAGGATGACGCGCGCGCGCTCAGGTGTTTCTATGAAATCCTCGAGCCGGGAGGTCGCCTCATACTCCTTGCCCCTGCGTGCAAAATGCTTTACAGCAAAATGGACGCCGGGCTTGACCACTACCGGCGCTACTCGCGCGGCGAGCTTGCCCGTAAGATTCAGGATGCCGGTTTCGCGCTCGATCTCGTGCGCTTTTTTAACATGCTGGGCGCGGTGGGATGGTTTATAAACGGAAAGATTTTGAGAAGAAAGATGCTTCCCAAGAACCAGATGAAGCTCTTCGACCTCCTGATGCCTCTCCTCAAGCTGGAAGACCATCTGCGCATCCCGTTCGGCCTCTCGCTGCTGGCGGTGGGGAGGAAAGAGAAGTAACACAGTCTCTTTTTACTACTGAAGACGCTGAATTGGAAACTATCTCAACATGCTCAGTATTACTAACGTTAAGGATATTGTCTTTTTGCGAACATATTTTACTTTGCATTCAGTAACTCGCTTTAGTGCAATTGGATATGTTCACCAAAATCATATCCTGTATCTGTGTTTATCCGTGTCTATCTGTGTGTATCTGTGGTAGAACATTAAAGACACTCAAAATATCCCCGAGACTGACCCGTTTCCCTGCGCCGCATTTTCCGCTTCTACGGGGACGGGGTTTTTAGTATTATTGGCTCATGACGGAATTTTGTGATGCTTATACCAGTCAGAACGAACACAATTCGCCACAAACGGCCTTATTTTTCGCATAAATCACGTTGTTTGCTTTTGTCCAGTATCTCCCAAGATAATAGGAGCTGGGTTTTTCACCTAGATGAATCAGAAAAAGCCGGTTGAGCTTTCGGTCGAGCCCGCCAAGGGATACGTGATGATCCGTCTCGACTGGTACAAGATCATCTTCGCGGCCATCATCATCTTCACCGTCGTCACCCGATTCTCTGGTCTGGGCAACAAGCCGTACCACCACGACGAGAGTCTCTACGCGACCTATTCCTGGTACCTCTACGAGGGGCGGGGGTACAAGTACGATCCGATGATGCACGGCCCGTTCATGTTTTACCTCGACGCCGCGCTCTTCACGCTCTTCGGGCCGGGAGATTTCATCGCGCGCTCATCATCTGCCCTCTTCGGCCTGGCGCTCGTCTGCTGCACCATGCTGCTCCGGAGACAGCTCGGGAAGATCGGGAGCCTCGTTGCGGCAACCCTTTTCGCCGTTTCCCCCACCTTTATGTATTTTTCTCGCTTTTTCAGGGAGGATATCTTCGTTGCATTCTGGGCATTCCTCACCGTCGCGCTGTTCATGAACTATAGCGATACGCGCAGGCGGGGATACCTGTTCGGTACCGCGGCCGCCCTTGCGTTCATGTTCTGCGTGAAAGAGAACTCGTACATGTTTCTCTTTATTTTCGCGAGCTTTATTGTAGGCATGCTCCTTTTCGAGAAATTTTTTATGCGCGCCGCTTCTGCCCCGGTTCGTACTGAATTTCTCCCTCCGGGGGCTCATGGGATCAGCCTGATAGACGGCCTTATCTTCATTGGAATCTTCTTCGGCATATTCTACATTTTTTTCACCTCCTTTTTTTCCAATTCACCGGGTTTCATCGACGGCCTCTACCGCAAATCGCTCGGCTATTGGATCCACCAGGATAAAATCCAGCGCATCAAGGGGGCGTTCACACACTTTTGCCCCATCGCCATTGTCTATGAGCTGCCGCTCCTCGTGATCATCGCTTCGGGCATCATTGCCCTCCTCAAGGAGAGGCGTGTGTCCAGGCTCATTCTCATCGTCGGCTCGGCGCTCGCCATCCCGTTGATGTTGTTCTGGCACCAGACGCTCTCCAGCGATCCCTGGGATACGAGACTCCACATGACGAGCTCGATGCACATCGTGTTCGCGCTCTACGTCTTTGCGATAGGCCTCACCGCCACCTGTCATTACCTGAAGGACGGGCGGCGTTTCCCCGCATTCCTCGCGTACTGGAGCTGGATAAGTATCCTGTTGTATTCCTACGCGGGTGAGAAGGTCCCATGGCTGCTGATGCACATCCTCATTCCGGTTATTCTGTGGGCGAGCCTCTTTCTTGGTGAGTTTATCCAGTCGGAGCGGTTCAGGCGAATGACCAGGGCATATTCAGTCCTGCTGGCGGTAGGGCTCCTGCTTTTTCTCCAGGCATCTCTCCGCCTGTGTTTCATCAACGAGGCCAACCCGGTCGAGACCATGGTCTACACACAAACCTCCGTTGATATCAAAAAATCGCTCAAGACGATCGCCGATTTCGCGGAGAGTTCTGGCAAGGGCCTCAAGTTCCCCCTCGGTATCCAGGGCGATTCGACGTGGCCCTATACCTGGTATCTGAGGGACTACAAGGAGTGGTTCCAGCCGGGGACGCTTGCCAATGCGAGCAAGGCGGTCGTCGTCGTTGACTGGGAGAAGCGCAGGGATTTCAGCTCAGTCCTCGATCCGAACTACAGGATCGAGAGGCTGAAGCTCAGGGAATGGTGGGTTCCTGATCCGGTGAGCAGCCTCAAGGATCCCGTCCGCGCGTGGCTGAGATATTACTTCTGGCGCGAGCTGTGGAATCCTTTCAAACGGAAATCCCCAGACGGTGAATTCACCGCGACGGGCTCACAGGACGTCGCATTCTGCGTGCGCAAGGATCTCCTCGGAGAGAAGCTGGGCGAGGCCAAGGAGGTGAAGACGGAGGAGGGCGCGGCGCGCCCGAGCCCCCGGATTCCGCCGAAGTACGAAATCATCAACACCGTTCCGCCGCTGCTGTATTTTGGCGAGCGGGGATCGGCGAAGGGCCGGTTCGACGAGCCGAGGTGCCTCTGGGTGGATGCGGAGGGCGCGCTCTATGTTGTGGACACCAAGAATCACCGCTGGCAAAAGTTCGGCAAAGACGGGAAACCCCTCCTCGCAGTAGGAAAGCAGGGGAGCGGGCCCGCTGAGTTCAAGGAGCCGATGGGGATTGCCGTGGACGATTCGGGGAATGTGTTCGTCGCCGATACGTGGAATCACAGGATACAGAAGTTCGACAGGGAGGGCAAGTTCCTCACGCAGTGGCAGGGAGGGTCAGGCGGCTTCTGGGCGCCGAAGGGGATGGCCTTTGACAGCAAGGGGGACCTCTACGTCGTGGATACCGGGAAGCACCGCATCCAGAAGTTCACGAAGGACGGGAAGCCCATCCTCGTCTGGGGGGATGCGGAGTGCAGGCAGGGAGAGGCGCCGGGAGAGTTCAGCGAGCCTGTGGGGATTGTCATTGAAAAGAACGGGGTCATCATCCCCGCGGACACGAAGAAGAAACAGAAAGAGGTGAGGGGAGATATCGTGTATGTCGCCGACACCGCCAACAAACGCGTGCAGAAATTTGACATCGCCGGCAAGTTCCTCGGCCAGTTCGCCGTCCTCGGCTGGGAGGAGTACTACACCGAGCCGTTTATCGCGCTCGACGGTGCGGGGCGGATCTGGGTCACGGACGGCTACAATAACCGCATAGAGATTTTCGATTCATCGGGCACGCTCCTCGGCCTCTGGTCCGGGAAAGGCTTCAGGCCGGGAGATTTCAACATCCCCAAGGGCATTTTTATCGGGGACGGCAAGGTCTACATCAGCGACACCTACAACCACCGCCTCCAGGTCTTCGACGCGAAAAAGGTCTTCAGAAAGTAGATCAATCGGCATGCCTCACACCGGTTACACTGACTTCTGAACCGCACCTCATCCGCGTGCGGGGAGGCAAAAGACGGTCGCACACCTGATGATGAGCACTCGAGTTATCCTCATCCATCCTCCATTCCCTGCCAACGAGAGGCATAAACGGGTGTTACCCCTTGGCCTTGCTTACCTGGCATCCTATCTCAAACAGGCTAGACCGCACGTTGCCATAAGCATCGTTGATGCGCACGCGCTCGACCTCTCGTGTGACGCCGCCGTGGATAGGATCGGCGCCCTGGTCGAGAAGGGGGCGCACACCATCCTCGGGATCGGCTACTGGACCCTCCAGGCGCCCTTTGCCTATGAGCTCTGCTCGCGCGTGAAGAAAAAGTGGACCTCCATTACCATCGTGCATGGTGGGGCTCACGCAAGCGTCATGCCGGAGGAGTCATTGCGCTTTGCGGATTGCGTCGTCCTGCACGAGGGGGAGATCACTTTCGCCGAGTTTGTGGCAGCGATCGAGGGAGGGGAAAGCCCGGCCGAGATCAGGGGATGCGCGTGGAAGAACGGCGAGATTACAGTCATCAATCCGCCACGCGATTTTATCGATGACCTCGATTCCCTGCCGTTCCCCGCATGGGAGATGCTGGAGATGGATCTCTACGACACCCCCATGCACGTCACGGGGGGCAAACGCGTCCCGGTCATAGGTTCCAGGGGCTGCCCGTATAACTGCATCTACTGCGCCTCGCCGTTCATGTGGAAGAGGCGGCTCCGCTGGCGGAGCCCGGCGAATGTGCTCGATGAGATAGAGGAGATTATCAGGCGCTACCACATTGCCCAGATTCACTTCTGGGACGACAACCTTATGCTGGAGCGCTCATATATCGAGGGACTGTGCGAGGGAATATCCAGACGCGGCATGGCGGTGCGATGGACTGGGCTCACGCGGCCCTCTCATGTGGTGAAAAACGCCGATTTGATGCCGCTGCTCAAGCGGTCGGGCTGCATCGGCCTTGAGATCGGCATCGAGAGCGCCAACCCGGAGACATTCGCTGAGATCGGCAAGAACGAGGACCTCGGGCAGATCATTGAGGTGGCCGCCCTGCACAAGAAAAACGGTATGTACCCGATGTTCACCTACATGGCGTTCAATCCGGGCGAGACCATCTACGGGTACTGGAAACAGGCGCGATTTATTGATACAATGCTTGCAGGCCTTCCCCCGGCGAAGCATTTTCAGCCGACACCCTTCCCTGTCTACATAGGCCAGTTCTGCACCCCGCACGTCGGGACGGAGCTCTTCCGGCAGGCGCCGCAGAAGGGTGTGGTGCTGAATGGCGGGTGGGAGGATCGGTATCATCACCAGATCAATTTTGTGCCGCACAGCCTGCTGAGTGATGTGCCGTTGAAGCTGAAGAGGAGACTCAAGGAGGCGCACTACCGGCTGCTCAATTATCTTATCCAGGTAGCCTTCTGGTCGGACTTCAACCGCTCCCGCACTGAGGAGGAGCAGCGGCGCGAGCTCGGGCGATTCAGGGCATACGCTACAGAATTTTACAGAATGTGCCGCGGACGCCTCTCCGTCGGTAGGATAGCGAGCAGATTGAGGCGGAGACTCGACCTGGAGGAGCCGGAGAGCATACGCTTTGCGGCATTGCTATCATATATCCTCGCACAGATGGGCTTGATCCGATCCGCATCGGACGACGCGAGCAGGGAGATGCACGAGAGGCATATCGCGAATGAGGAGGAGATACCGGCTCTGCTCGCGCCGCCGGAGGCAATGGGATGGCGTGGCAGGCTGCGGCGGTGGTTCCGTGGTGAGAATGTATGAAACTTTTCAGGCGGTTGAGACGCGTTTTTGCCGATTACGGCGAGCTGATCGCGAACCTCGCGGTCAAGAATCTCAAGGTGCAGTATAAACATGCGGCGTTGGGATTCCTCTGGTCGCTGTTCATGCCGCTCGCGTTGATGCTCGTGTTCTGGTTCATCTTCGGGTTCTTGTTCAATCGGGGCGTGGGGCCGCTTTTTCTTATCTGCGCGCTCTTCCCCTGGACGTTCATACAGATGAGCATCTCATCGGCGACCACATCGATTGTGGATAGCCGCGACATTATTCGGAAGGTGTATTTCCCGAGGGAGATTATTCCGTTTTCGATCGTCGCCTCGAATTGCTTCAATTTTGTGATCGCGTTGCTCCTCATAGTCATCGGGGTGGTGGTAAAGCGCATCTGGGCGGGGGAGACGGGGATGATTACCATCTCCTACCTCAGCCTGCCGCTCTTGCTGGGCCTCACCGTGATGCTCGCGGCAGGCGTGGGGCTCCTCACCTCGTGCGGGCAGGTTTATTTCAGGGACGTGCGCTATCTCGTCGAGATCGGGTTGCTCATATGGTTTTATTTATCACCCGTCTTCTATCCGATTGCGATAGTGAAACAGTACAGCAATACGGTCTTTCTCATCTACATGTTGAATCCGGTCGCCGCCCTGATCACCCTCTACCGCGGCGTGTTCCAGATCGGCGATCCGTACAGCGCGTATATCTCGCCATCCTATCTAATCGGAACGACCACTGCGGTCATTCTGATCATTTTTATCGTGGGGTACAGGCTGTTTATCTGGAAAGAGCGAGAGTTCGTTGATCTCGTCTGAGTGATAGCGCGTGTGCATATGATGAATGAAACCGCAATCAAGCTCCAGGAGATGAGCAAAAAGTACAGGGTCTATTTTGAAAAGCCCGCCTTGGTGAGAAGCCTCTTCCCGTTTCTCTTTTCCGGAAAGGGACATCATGAATTCTGGTCCCTGCGGGACATCGACCTGGAGATCAAAAAGGGGGAATGCATCGGCGTCATCGGACCCAATGGCGCGGGAAAATCAACGCTGCTCAGCATACTGTCCGGCATCACGGAACCCACCCTTGGCTCGGTGCAGATTGACGGGAAGATATCAGCGCTCCTATCGCTCGGGGCGGGATTCCAGCAGGAGCTCACGGGGAGAGAAAATATCTATCTCAACGCCGCGATCCTCGGCATGAAGAGAAGGCAGGTGGATGAGCTGTTCGGGGCAATAGTCGATTACGCGGGGATCGGCGAGTTCATGGAGGCCAAGCTCAGCACCTACTCCTCGGGGATGAACATGCGCCTGGGATTCGCCATTGCGGTGAACGTAGCCTTCGACATCCTCCTGATCGATGAGCTGCTCGCCGTCGGCGACATGGCGTTCCAGCAGAAGTGCTTCAAGACCATGAGGGATTTCACGGAGGACGAGGACCGCACGATCATCTTCGTCTCGCACGACGTCGGGCGGATCGAGGAGATATGCAACCGCGCGGTGTGGCTGGAGAATGGCAGGGTGGAGGAGGTGGACTCTGCCGAGGTGGTGGCGAGAAAGTACCGGGAGAGGTACAGGCACAAATATGAGGCGTTCGAGCTCAGGATATCAAGGAAAGAGAAAGAGCACAAGGCAGAAATAACTATTAATACAGAAGAAAATGGGAGAATAATACCCAAGGGTATTTTTGGAACTAATCTCGACTGGACTATTGATGGTACTCAGATTTGCGACATAGCGAATAAGAGGTTCAATCAGTTCCTCTTAAAAATTCTCACGCCGTATCATTTTAGCATCTTCAGATATCCAGGAGGGCAGAGTGCAGATTATTTTCATTGGGAGCAGGCGGTAGGCAGCTCGCGAAAAAATCAGATAGAGGGGACCAGTAAAACCGAGGGATACCCGTATTTTGGACCTGATGAGTTGATAAGCTTCCTTCGCTGCATGCGAGCAGAACCGATGCTTACCCTTAACGTGGGGAGCGGATCAATTAGAGAGGGCCTTTCTTGGGTAAGCTATATGAAGGAGAAGGGAGTCAGCTTGCCTTATTTGGAACTCGGGCATGAACTCTATTATGATGAATACCACAATCTCGGCAGGGATTTTTATCTTAGCCCGAAGGAATACGCTGATAAAAGTTTGGAACTTGCCAAGGGATTAATAAATATTACGCCAGATTCCAAACTGATTTTCATGGCGTGCAAAGACACCGGTGTTTTTACAAGATACAGCCACGAAGATTGGAACAGGGTTCTCCTGCAGACATGCGGGGAATACATAGACTATTTATCAGTTCATAGCGCAACCGTGCCCATTTTGAACATAACCGAGAAGTACGAACTCCCAGAATTAGAAACCACTGTGAGCGCTCTTCTTGCTGCTCCGTATTATGTTGAGGATAATCTGAAACAGACTATGGAGGATGTTCATCATCTTAGAAGAGATCTGGCTGCAAAGATAAGGCTTGCAGTGACTGAGTACAATGCTATGTTCACCGATATTCCCCCCGTTGTTCATGGGACTCATAAAATCGAAGGATACACTGGCGACCATGTGGAGTGGGAACGCAACACGTATCTAGCGAGTGCTCTTCTAGAGGCATCCCTTCTTAACCTTTTTATTAAAAACGAGTGCGTGGATTTAGCGTGCCGGTTCTCTTTACTGAGCGGGATTTACTCATGCCTTTATAGATATGTTGAAGGCATATGGATTATGGCTCCTCAGGCATATGTGCACATGCTCTATAATCGCCTGGCTGGCCATAAGCTGATCAGCCATTCTACTAAAGTTGATTGCTATGATTCAGAAGCTGTCGGAATCCTTCCTCCTAGGAGCGCTGTCCCCTATTTGGATACTTTATCTATTAAAACAGAAGATGGAGAGCAAGTTATTCTAATAGTGATCAACCGCCATCTGGCAAAGGAAGTGACAGGAACTATTAAACTACAAGGATTTAATAGTGCCGAGCTGGTCATAAAAAGGGTCACCGCCCCGCAATTCTACTCCCGAAATACTGCACAGGTGCCCAATGCTATAAATTACTATGAGCAGTCATTCTTTGCTGAACATGTCTCGGACGACAGCGGCAGGTTCAACATAGTTTTCCCCAAACATTCCCTATCGTTTATTGTTTTTAAGAAAAAGACCTGGCTATAATAATCCAAGGATTGACATAACCGATGCTTAAGCAGAGGTATCAATATAAAACTTATTCGCTTTCCCTAATCGCAATCCGCACCTTTTTGTTTTTGGGTGAGCTCTATCAAAAAACGTTGTCAAAATACTTCTCAGTGCCTACCCTGCTGCGTTCCGCTGGCTATAATTTTGAAATAGTGAAAGACCTCATAGAGTTTAATATGGCCAATGGGCAAGAATTGCTCAAGAATATTCATTACGTCCGATATGTCGAGTATGCGCTATGCGTTCAAAAGCTTGAAATCTGCCGTGGCATGCTTTTGCTGGATGTGGGAAGTGGGGGATCAATCTTCCCGAGTTACCTTATTTACAAGGGTGCAACCGTGTATAGCATGGATATTGACAACTATGTATTGTGCCAGATGGATATATGCAGAAATAACAAATTAATTGCTGATAGTGACCTTTCCAGATTGAAAATTGATATACAGGATATAAAGAATACTAATTATCCCGACAACTATTTTGACAGGATTGTACTTTTATCAACTATTGAGCACATAACGGCCGATGGCGATAAAGTGGCCATGAAAGAAGTAGCGCGTATTTTGAAAAAGGCAGGGAGGGCGTTTATCACATTCGATGCCGCTCGGGATGCGCATGAGCTCATTTATCAGGCTCCGGGCTATTTGGGTTTTCGCATCGAGGGCATAAAAAGGATTATAGAGGATATTGAAAAAGATGAAACGCGGCGCGTACAGATAGATTTCGAGGTGTTAAAAAATGGATTCTCTCCAGGGTATACCCGCTTTTATAACGAGGCTACTATGATGGAGCGTCTGGTGAAACCTTCCGGCCTGAAGCTTGTTGAACACGGATTTTATGGAGATCATATGTTTGTACTGAGGGCGTTTTTTGACAGGAAAAGGTTTGTTGAGTATCTTTACTGGCTTCAGCCGATTCTCGCATTATTGCTTTACAGAAAATATAATAGCGGCCTTGCTCTGAATAAAAAGCCCGGAGCGATAGGGTACTGCGTATTGGAAAAATAGGCTTCGGTTAGAAAAAGCGAAACTTGCAGCTGGATGGATAATGAAACTGCTCTTCATCGGCCTGAGCGGCTACAGCTATCCGTATGTGCGGGTGCGCTGCTATGGTTTTGCGGCGGAGCTGAGGAAGTACGGCATCCGGACATCGGTCCTATCATTCCGCGACCACCTGAGCGGAGGGCTCTCGGAACTCGAGATGTGGGACCGTGGCGACCGGGCGAAGCTCGCGATGAACGCAAAGGCATTCCGGCGCCTCGTGGCCGAGAGGCCCGGTCTGCTCTACATTCAGAAGATTCATTACAACGCTGCGGCCCCCTACCTTTTTTCGCGAATGACCGGCACCCCCTTTGTTCTGGACTGCGACGACTGGGACGAGGGGATCGAGTGCATGTTCAAGCGCCCGTGGCTTAATGCGCTGTGTTTCGGGCATTCGCAGTACCCGGCTATTCTGAAAATAATAGCCTCAAGAGCACGCGCGTGCGTCGTGTCATCTCATTATCTGCTGGAGCGACTGTCGGGGTTCAATAAAAGAGTGTTTCTTATCCCCACCGGTGTGGACACGGTGATGTTCAATCCAGAAATATGGCGTGGCGGCGAAGGTAAAATCGTCTTCGGATGGACGGGAGTGGTATGGGGAGAGATTATGTTCGAGAATGTGCTGTTCATGCTAGATTGTTTCCGCCAGGTGGCGACCGAGCACGGGGATGTGGCGTTGCGGATAGCCGGTGGGGGACAGTTCATGCCGAGAGTGAGGGAGGTTATCGCGGAGAGGTACAGCGGGCTGGACATAAAGCTGGAAGGTTGGTTGCCGTACGAACAGATGCCGCGGTTCCTCTCAGGCGTTGACATTGGTCTTCTCCCTCTGATACAGAAGGTGAACCCCTGGGTGGAGAGCAAAAGCCCGACAAAATTATTCGAATACATGGCCATGGGGTTGCCGACCGTCGCCAGCAGGGTGGGGGAGCTGCGGCGTATCATATCGGACGGAAAGGATGGATTCCTAGCCGAGGGGAGGGATGAATTTATTGAGAGGATGTTGCTGCTCGTTACTGATAGCGATATGCGAATTCGCCTCGGCGAGAGGGCGCGGGATACAGTGACAGGAAAATATGATTTATCCTCTTTGGGAAAGAGATTGAGGGATATGCTACAGACCGAGGGCATTGTGCCTGAGGGGAGATGATGATGGGGAATAATAACAGACAACTTCTGGCCGGGATTGCCAGCGGATCAATGGCATACTGTGGGCCGGAACAGTTGCACATCGATCTGACAAATGCCTGCACTCTTCGTTGCCTCTGCTGCTGGCACCGCTCGCCCTTATTGCCCAAAGAAGGGGTGCTCCCTCACTGGGCCCCCGGCTTCAGCCTCCCCTATGAGAAGGTGCTACAGATTATTGATGATGCGGCCGCACTGCGTGTAAAAAGAATTATTTACAGCGGTGGCGGCGATCCACTTTGTTATCCGCGGCTGTGGGATGTACTGGAGGCAACAACATCAAAGGGCATAGAGGTCATACTTGTGAGCAATTTCACGAGCGCAGAGGAAGTAACGCTTCAGCGCATTATATCTGCGGGGGTTGCCCGCCTCGTGGTCAGCCTGTGGGCCGCGGATGAGGCAACATACAACCTTCTACATCCCGGCGTGCCGGCTGGCACATTTAAGCGAATACTCTCTCTGCTGAGCACCCTCAATAAACTCAGGACGGCAGGCACGCGACCAGATCTTGTTATTATGAATGTCATATGCAAAATGAATGTCGACAATGTTGAAACTATGGTGCGACTCGCACTGGATCTGGGCGCGAGTGAGATATGGTTCCAGCCCATCGATGTCGAGAGCGAGCATCTCAAGATGCTCCTCATGAATCAGCAGCAGATTGACGGCCTCATTGCCACGCTCGATAAATGCAAGCGGGTATATCAACCTCTTATAAAGAGGGGGCAGGAGAACCTGCTGGAATTTGGAGAATTTATTGAGAAGCTGAGAAACAGCAAGGCATCCGATGGCATTTTTCACTCGGATGTCATTAATAACATCCCCTGCTATATGGGTTGGGCCGAATGCCGTATCCTCGCAAACGGAGACGTCATCCCCTGTTGCAAAGCGGACAGATGTCCATTAGGGAATATCCTGCAATCAAGTTTTAGAGAGATCTGGTTATCAGAGCAGTATGCCGAATTTCGCAGGAAGGCAAAGACGCTCCCGAAAAGCGATAGATATTTTCTTAAAATTAATTGTGCGAAAATATGCGATGATTGGTGGCTGAATAAACAGATCCATGTGCGGTATCAAAGAATGGTATTGCAACATCCCGGGAGTGCCATATCGTGAAAATTACCCTTGTTTACACAGGGATCACTCAAATAGGTTTCTTCAGTTTCTATAGTGGTGCCATGGAAATGGATTCGAAACAAACACCGCTTGGACTACTATACCTGGGGGCGGGTTTGAAAGCGAAGGGGCACGATGTAAGTCTTCTGGATCTCCGTTTACTCACGAGCTTTAGCGAATATCGCAGAAGAGTCGCGGAACTCAATCCGGATATCGTCGGTATCGGCATATTGACTCCCAACCGCGACTACTCTTTTAGATGTGCCGAGATAGCCAAAGAGATGGGAAGGGTGGTTATCGGCGGTGGCGTGTACGCAACTGAGGGTGCCGAGAATATGGTGCAAAATGGGCATTTCGACTATGTGATAGTCGGAGAGGGCGATATCAGCCTGCCCAAGCTCATTGTGCAGATTCAAAATGGGAAGCCACCTCAGGAGAGAATTATTGACGGGGAGAGAGTTAAAAACCTTGACGATCTTGCTTTCCCTGACCTGGATCTTTATGATATGGAATTCATATCAACGCGGCCGTGGTGGCGCGGATTTCGCCCGCCTGCGGTTGGGATGATTTGCAGCAGGGGTTGCCCGGCCAAATGCACTTTCTGCTGGCCCCTTTCGACAAAGATGTTCGGGAGCAAAATTCGCTATCGTTCACTGGACAACATCATGGCAGAGATAATCAACTATAAGAAGCGATACGATATAAAGACGATTCATTTCTATGATGATACCTTTCCTGCGAATCAGAAGCTCCTAGTGGAATTCTGCGAGAAAATGCAAAAGGGGAATATGGATATTGATTGGACGATTAATTCACGGTCCGATACCTTTTCAGAAGAGATTGCCCGCGCCCTTTCCTCTGGGGGGTGCCGGATGGTCTCTTTTGGCTTTGAGAGCGGCTCGCAGAAGATGCTCGATTTCTTACAAAAGGGAATTTCCGTCGAGCAATCGTTCAGGGCCGCCGCATTGTGCAAGAAGTATAAGATCCCGTTTCTTGCCAACATCCTTGTGGGAATCCCCGGCGAAACAGAGAGCGATTATGAGGCGACATACCGGATGATCAAGAGGATGAAACCGGACCTGTTGTATTACAACACCCTGATGCCCACGCAGGGAACGGCAATCCACGATTATTGTAAAGAGCACGGACTTCTGAAAGAGATCAGGTCATTTGATGATTACAGTGTTTCCCCGCATCACGGTTTGATCAAGGGGGTAGATTATAATCTAGTGCGAAAGTGGTGGGAGATCATGTACAAGGGGAAAACAGGGTACTACCTTGCTCCATACCTGGAGCGCTTTGATCGAATAAAAAATGCTTTAGTGCGTCAATTGGGATATAGTCCGAATTATAATCGGTTTCATATATGAAGATATTGCGGGGAGTGTTTGAGGATGGGTTTGGGCTGGTGGAACAAAACATCCCTTTTTATTGAATTACCATCGAGGCAATGAGTCATGCGCTTCATTCGATATGTCTTCTCGTTGTCTATTCTAGCCACCATCTATTTCATCAGTTTCGATCTCAAGAGCAACGCCACTATTTTTATAGACGACGGTCTGGAGTACAGCAGGAGCGTCGAAAACGGTGGATTCCCAGCCGAGGGGAATGGGGAGTTCAGTGAAAAAATGTGGTTGCGTGCGCGAGATTCCGCACTAAGAGCGCAGATGGGAAAGCGAGCCCGTGAGAAAGCAGTGGTATTCTACGATCTACAACAGCTTGGTTCTGAATTAGTCGGGATTATCGAAGGACTGGGATATATCAATGCATGATTGTGTTACGCACTAGATCTTGCGTGTCTGAGGCTGTAGCCCTCTGGCGTGTTTGACCAGTTCCGAGTATGAAACTGGTTCGATCGCCACGGCTTGCTGAATAAGATTGAAAAGAACGGGGTCATCATCCCCGCGGACAAGAAAAAGAGGCAGAAAGAGGTGAGGGGAGATATCGTGTATGTCGCCGACACCGCCAACAAACGCGTGCAGAAATTTGACATCGCCGGCAAGTTCCGCGGCCAGTTCACCGTCATCGGCTGGGAGGAGTACTATACCGAGCCGTTTATCGCGCTCGACGGTGAGGGGCGGATCTGGGTCACGGACGGCTACAATAACCGCATAGAGATTTTCGATTCATCGGGCATGCTCTTCGGCCTCTGGTCCGGGAAAGGCTTCAAGCCCGGAGATTCCAACATCCCCAAGGGCATTTTTATCGGGGACGGCACAGTCTACATCAGCGACACCTATAACAACCGCATCCAGGTTTTTTCAGAGAAGATCATTTACCGGAAGTAGATCTATCCTCAGCTGCGTTTCACCATAACCGATCCGTCGTTCTCCAGGAGCAGATGGTGAGTGTGCCATACTGCCCTACTGTAGTGCCTGCGTGGGGTGAGTCGTGCAGGAGGGAATGCGAGTATCTCACGTTCGTGAGAATGCGTTTCTTATCAGCGAGAGAAGTCCGAGGATGTGGCGCTTGAAGTCCCACAGCGAGTACATTGAGAACAGCCTCTGGAGTAGGTAGCTGGGCCTGAGGTAGAATTTGAATATCGCCTCCCGCTTGAGTTCCATGATTTTTTCACGGGGCAAATGCGTGGTCGCCATCACGGCGTAGGTCCCCGATTGATCCATCTCCTGTACCCCCGGGACAATCATCTTTTCCCGGATCGCCCATCGCCTGAGGGGGGTGAGCATCCGCGGCACCGGCACATTGAACGAGGCGTAGTCACACCTGAGCTCTTTTGCGAAGTTTATCGTCTGGCGGATGCTGTCGGTGGTGTCTCCGGGGAGGCCGAGGATAAATGTCCCTACCGTGATGATTCCCTCTCCTCGGCACAGGCGGAAGGCCTGGCGCGCCATGTCGAGCGTTGTCCCCTTTGCGCTCTCACGGATGATCCGCTCGCTCCCGCTCTCGACGCCGAAGATGATCGTGTGGCAGCCGGCGCGCTTCATGATTCTGAGCGTGTCTCTACTGATCAGATCAACCCGCGAGAAACAGACCCACCCAAATTCAAATCGCCGCTCGATCATTTCGGTGCAGAGCTCGTGCGCGCGCCCTTTCATGGCCCCGAATGTTTGATCGGAGAAGTAGATTTCTTTGATCCCGAGGGAGTTGACATGGACAAGCTCCGCCATCACGTTCTGAACACTGCGGTACTTGTAGCCGAGCTGGCTCATGATGCAAAAGGTGCAGGCGTAAGGGCAGCCGTAATCGGTGAGCACGGTGACGAACGGTGATCTCCGCACGAACGGGTAGGTGTACCTCCGGTTGGGGAAGAGTTCATGGCGTGGGATGGGAATCTCAAATTTGCCGCGCGCCGGATGACGCTCAGCAGCGATAACGCCGTTCCTGTTCCTGTAGGCCAGTGCCGCGAGCGGCGTCGTCCCCTCGGGGTGGTCAAGGTAGGAGAGGATATCGGGACTGGTGAAATCCAGGCAGATGGCGTTGAGCCATTGTTGCTCGTGGAGTATCTGGGCGCTGTCTTCCATGAACAGATCGCCGCTGCCTATGAACATGGCAGGGGTGCGAGCGCGGAGATCGCGCATGAACGTGAAGTCTGATTCGCGTGATGCGGCGCCGGCAAGGAAGACAATCGCTGCGTATTTTGCCGAGAGGATGCGCTCGATACAGCTTCGCGGATTCATCCTCTCGATGATGGCGTCAAGGACATCCACCGAGCCTCGCGTGCTGAGTATGCCGCTCAGGATCACCAGGTCTACCGGCTGATAGGTATAGTGTGCCTTGGACACCTTACTGCAATAGTAGTCCCTGATATATATCCTGTTGCCTGGTGGGTTGAGGAGTAAAACGTTTTCAGTATGCGCCATCGGGTGATGCTCCTTCGGCCTTCTTTCTCAGTACGAAGGCCCACCAGTCATGCGGACCGTTCCTGAAGGGGTAGTCCCTCAGCAGTGTGAAGCCGGAGGGGAAGAGAGAGTTATACGCGCTCGGACACCGCACATGCTGACCCCTATCGAGCCTTACTAATACCCGCCTGGGGATAAGAAGAAAGCGGAGGAAGCGAAAGAAGAGTATGGGTTCGGCGAGCAGGAGTGTCCCCCCCGGTTTCAGAACGCGATGAATCTCCCGAAGGACGTGCGAAACCTGCCTGTCGTCAATATGGTGCAGGAATCCCAGGCTGAGCGCCCTCTCGAAGCTCCCGCTTGCGATGGGCAGGCTGAACGCATCGCCGATAATGAAATGCCCACCGCTGAAGTTTTTCACCGCGTAGGAAACATACACGGGGCTGCTGTCCACACCGCAATAAAATATGTTTTGATCGGCGTAGAGATCTCGTGAGTAAAAAGCTGTCCCGCAGGCGATATCGAGGATCCGCCGCGCCTGCGGGGAAACAAGTTCATGGCGGATAGGCGTGAAGTCCCCCGAGATATGCGTGCGCATCAGGTTGAAGAGCGCCGGATTCTCCAGCAGTTGATTTAAGAATTTCCGGAGCATCAGTACAGTCCTTTATACGGAGAGAGAAATCCTCTCTCCACGAGCTGCTGGTAGAGAGGGAGCGCCGATGAGTTGAAGTCGGGATCGGTGAGGGGAATGACCAGCAGGTAGGCCAGCGATCCCAGTGAAAGCGCGAAAAAGAGTTTCCGGGAAAAGGTTGTGAGATTGAGCACGCGGAGCGAGTGCCTGCCATGGGAGAGGCAGAGGCGCGCATCCCGCTGCTGGCTGATGTTCCTTACCGCGATAATGACGAGAGGGTAGACGGGGACGACAAGATAGTAGACCTTCACATACGTTGAGCAGTAGACGAGAAACAGGTAGGGAAGTAGCGCACAGAGCAGCATGCGCGAGAGCGCATCCTTTTTGAGCAACAAGAAGAGGGGAGAAAATCCAGAGGCAAGGAGCAGCCAGCCGGTAAAGAGGGGAATATCGAAAGGGGTTCTGCATGGCTCTGCGATCTTATGCCCGAAGCGGACAAGATGCCCCCACCAGATATCCTCACGCCAGATTGGGAGGACGCCCGTGCGATATCCGATCGCGAAGGCGAAGCCGCCGTATATCAGGAGAATGAAAATAATCCACGCAAGTAGCCTGATGGCTCTGGGAAAAGTGATTCTGCCGGCGACCAGGAACGCCCCCATGAATAGGAGAGGGAAAAGGATGCCATGGAAACGCGTGAGGGAGGTGAGGATCGAAAAGAGCACGAAATAGCCGTACCGTTTCCTCCACAGGAAGTAGAATGTGAGGAGGTAAAAAATCGCGAGGAGGGTGTCAACCGTCTCGACATACTTGAAGCCGCCGAGTACGGCAGTCTGGCAGGCGATCGCGAAGGCGGGCATGCACGCGAGGCCTGTAGTGATCCTCGGGTTGTCGTATCCGCAGAGAACGATCACGCATAGGAAGAGGATGAAGAGTTTGCCCAGGTAGAGCAGCTTGATGTTGGTGAATCCCCCATCCGTGAGCGAGATCATGATGGAGTCGGTGAGGAAGTCGAGTGGAGGAGTAATGATGGTGTACGCGGCCACGCCCGGCCGAATGTCCCAGGTATAGGTGAACACCTTTGTACGAAGGTTCGAGGCGAAGTCAATAGACTCGATGGCGTCGAACATCGGGCCGAGCCGGACGAGCTGATATTCGGTATTTATGTACGATGAGAAGGAGATTTTGTCGAGGCCCGACAGTTCATCCAGGATGAGGGAGCCATGTCCCATGGGCGGGGCGCACGATAACTCCAGGGTGTTTTCACCGGGCTGGAGGGTAACCCACTCCAGGATTGAGTACCGGTGTGCGCGGGGAATTATGTAGTCTGTCCGGAGCGGAATGCTCCTGGGAAGCTCGATGCTCCGGATCTGCTTCCCGTTGAGCGAGAGAGAAACTGTCGTGGCCTCGGGAGATTGGAAGAGAAGCATCAGGTTGAACGGCTGAGGCGTGCGGGAGTAATTATGATAGGTGAGCGTGGCGGGAATTTTCTCAAGCACATGGCGCCGCGTGCCGGTCTTTTTCAGGCCTGTGCTCCGGGTGAGCGCTGCTGAGTTGATCTGTGCCTTTGGGAAATCCCAGTTCACAATCATCCCTGACCGCATCCCCTCTCCCTCGTCGAGCAGCCAGTAACGGTCCAGGGGGGTGGTGAAATAGGAGCGGAAGCAGAAAAAGAGGGCGACGCACATGGCGGCACCCGCGATGAGGGGGATGGTATATGCCTTCAGGTCATTGTCTATGCTAAGGGAGATTCCCCTACAGGCCTTGAGGATCTCAGCGAGAAACGCGAGGCAGAATATCGCCGGGAGGAGATTTTGCCAGGATATGCTAAAGCCGAGGATCTTGATGGCGGTTGTTGCACAGGCGAGCAGAATGATGTTGAGCCCAAGAGAGCGGAAGAGAAATTCGGAAAGACGCAGATTCCGTTTTTTCGAGAAAATGGCGGTCCAGTGAAGGCCGGGGGTGAAAAAGATTATATACAGCGATAGAGGAAGTAACAAGGTCATCGCTAGAAAATGGGGGAGCGAGATACTCCTCACAATTATGAAAAGAAGAAAGCAGGGAGTAGTGAAACCGTAAAACGATACCCGTATCAATGCTGTCCGAATTAGTTTTGCCATGGTAGTAGTGACGTTGCTATTGTTTATTTGCTATTATATATCTTGATAAGAGTATAGCATTGAAAACCTTACTCACGCATCCTAAATGAGGAACCACTGTCTGTCAAAATGATGACTGATGAGATACATGAAAAATCAGATTTAGTTGGGAAAAATCTGCATGTGTGCGGTTGGAAGTTGATCCTAATCTTATCGGCGCTCGCTGGATACACTATGGCGCTGGGTTATTGCTACAACAGCTACTTCCACGATGATGCATTTATAACTTATCAGTATTCAAAAAATTTGGCTGAAGGTAACGGCCTGGTTTTTAATGTCGGAGAGCGGGTGCTGGGGACATCTTCTCCTTTTTATGCACTCCTTCTAGCAGTGTGTTACCCAGCGGCACGTAATAGCCTGCCTGTCTTGAGTAACTACATGGGTTGCCTTTCCATAGCTATTTCGGGCTTCCTCCTGTTCCTATTGCTATGGCAATCAGGGAAGCCTTTGGCGGGAACTCTTGCGGGAGCTTCCATTTGCCTAGGGATGGGCAGGGCATACTTCCACCTTGGGCTGGAAACTAACTTTTTAACGGCGATTCTTATAGCTGTTTATTATTCCTGTTTCAATCGCCGCTATACACTCGCCTCTGCAATTATGGCAGTGGGTATTCTCACAAGATATGATTCTGTAACATTTGCCATCGCCATCTTTGTTATATTCACTCTGAGAGAAAAGCACATCTTTTTGAAACAGGCATTGATCTGTCTGGTCTTGATACTACCTTGGTTTGTTTTTGCTTATTATTATTATGGTCTGTTAACTCCTACTGCGCTTGCAGCTAAGAGCGGGACATGCTCATTTCGGGAGTACCTATTAAATGCGCTGTATAATATTGAGGATACGATTTTCATGCCCGTGAAGAATGTTATATCTGCCAGCTACCCGTATCACCCCATTTCAGGCATATTCCTCCTGGGAATCATGGCGTATGGCGCGTATTCACTAACTGAGGTGGATATCGCATATTCATTATTTCTTATCTGGCCGATTGTTCAGATAATATCATACAGCCTGATTGGCGCCCCCGGAGACCAGCTCTGGCACTTGTATCCGATATATCCTTTCTTGATTGCGGTGTATTTCACAGGCCTTTTAAACCTTCTTGGACGAATACCAGACATGAGGATTAAGGGGAGATATGAAATACGAGGTTTCCCGGTGGTGGCTGGCATCGTCATCTTCCTTTATCTCTCAGGTTCGTTTCTTTTAGTTAAAAAACATGTGCCGCATTATCAAAATTCCTTCTGGTCAGGAGGAAGGGCGAAGCAATACAGGGAGGTGAGTGATTGGATAATTGCACACACCCCTCCGAACGCATCGGTGCTCAGTACCGAGGTTGGAATGATAGGTTTTTATACGGACAGGCGAATGATAGACTGGTTTGGATTGATAACCCCTGGTCTATTTTTTCATCAGGATAGCAAGCGCACGCCGTTGGACGATATCTTAAGTAAATATTCCCCGGACTATCTTCTCCTTGATATTGACCATAAGCCTGTTGCGGCTTATGTGAGGGTTAAAGAATTTGACCGCCAGAATTTCATTCACTTCGCATGTTTCGTACGAGAGCATTAGAAAACTCCTCATCTGGTTATGGTAAAATATTCTTTTAAGAATGCAACGGCGTCCTTGATGGGCTGCTTTCGCAACCCTTTCTGTGCGAAAGTGAAATAGCATCCCTTACACAAGGCAAGCTCATCCGCCTCGCGCTGGATGAGCTTTTGCCTGAGCGCAACCATCTTCTCGCTGTTCCAGCACCCGTACAGGGTGTCCTTTTTCACATCGCCGAGCACGTAATCTCCCCAGAAATCCATGCAGCACGGCACGATCCTCCCATCGGCGAGAACCGTGAGCCCGAACCAGGCGATGTAGCAGGGGATCCTCCTGCCCATTGCGAACTGTACGTTCGTTATCTTCCCCCCAAAATTGTGCATCGGGTTCAACCTGAACCTGTTGACGCGGAGCCCCTTGAACTGGCGCTGAAACTGGTCTTGCAAGGTGGTGTCGAGTTGGTCGGGATTGACGATCGTTTTTATTACGACGTAAGGGAGACGGCTCTTGAGATGTTTCTTTAGTTCGAGGAATCTCCGAATGTTCGCGACGACAGTCTCATAGCGTGCGCCGACACGCACCTTCTCGTACGATTCCTTGTCGAATCCGTCTACGGAGAAGGAGATGAAGCTCAAGCCGCTCCCGATTATCTTTTTACCAAGCTCCTCAGAGAGAATCGTCGCATTTGTGTGGAGGCGTGTGATGACTCTGTTGCGCTGTGCGTATGCTATCATCTCGGAAAGCCGCGGGTGGAGGAGGCTTTCGCCGATCACCGCCAGGTTGATGTCGAAAACATACTCCTTGATTTCATCGATTATTTTCTTATACAGATTAAAATCCATATAAGCGGGGACGAGCGGCCTGACGCTCTGCGGGCAGATCGGGCAGCGGAGGTTGCACACGGTTGTCAGATCGATCCACATCCGAAAAGGCGGCTGGGAGCAGATGGGGCGCTTGAGTTTGTAGTCTCTGGAGAGGGCCAGCACCTGTCGAAATGCCCTGATGTGATTCATTACGGCAGTATAATAGCATTTTATAAACAGCTTATCTAGAGGTGCTATTTTTGAGATAATGATGACCGTGCAGCACGGACATATCAGGGGGGTTTCAGGTGCGCGGCATGAGAGCATTGTGCGAACGGGTGAAGGAACAGTGGCGGGAATTTTCTCAATCATATGGCGCCGCGTGCCGATCTTTTTCAGGCCGGTGCTACGGACGAGCGCCGCTGAACCGATCCGTGCCTTGGGGAACTTCCAGTTCACGATCATCCCTGACCGCATTCCCTCTCCCTCGTCGAGCAGCCAATAACGGTCACGTGGTGTTATAAAATAGGGCTCAAGCCGGATTTTTGTGAAGAATACATCAGGCACATGATACATAACATGTTGCTCATGAATGAGATCAGGGCGATCAGATCGGTACACATACCCTCTCCCCCTTGAGGGAGAGGGCAGGGTGAGGGGGAAATACAGCCAAAAGCTCAAAGCGGAAAGCGTAAGGTATGCTCGCTTTCAACTTTCAGCCTTCAACTTTCAACTGTAGTTCCACCCCCTCCTGACCTCCCCCTTCACAGGGGGAGGGAGATAGAGCATGCTCTTGGGATCACAAAAATCCGGCAAGAGCCTAAAATAGCTATAAAAGCAGATAAAGAGGGTTTGTTCCATCCGGCAGGTGGCGATATCAACGCAATCTATTGTGTAGACGAATCTTCCGGCGAGCAATTCGCCAACCAGCGAGCGGCCAACCAGCGAGGATACCTGTTGCGTCAAAGAGAAAAGTACTCGTAGTCGTAGCAGCCTTTCTCTCTTTTTTTGCTTCTTTTTTTCTCTCTTTGTGAATAGTGTGAATAAGTGGATAACACCGCCATCCGAGAACGCATTTTTCTCCCCACAGAGCTCGTAGAAATCTGCTCTGACTACAATGCAGTTGCATACACCATGTCCTCCTCGGCAACCTTTTGCCACTTCACCAAATCGCATTTTGAGGCTGCGAGCTTGTAAAGCTTTTCTTGAAGAGTAAGCATGTCCCTTCGCAGTTTGGCAGGATTAAGCGTAGCGTACCTATTCCGGAGCATTTTTTCACCTCGTCCGCGATATGCTTTGACGATCCTGCTCGCGCAAAAGGCGTCAGCGGCCTGTCATATTTCTTGACCACGTTGCTTCCGATCCGGATTTTCTCGGTCAACTTCATCTGCGGCTGAAAGAAATTGGCATAAAACCCGTAGAGCTCATACAGCGTGTTCAACAACTCAAGCTCTTCCGGCGTAATGGGTCAGTTTCGGTAGGGTAGAGTGATAAACAGGGGGTATGTATTTTTTCTCTTTTTTTGCTTGTGCGCATGTATGTAATATAGTATCCATTAAGCATGAAAAACGCATTCCGCAGTACCCATGTTCAAAAAGATGTCTTTCTAGCCGAAGTGGTGGAACTGTGGCCGATGGCCAAGGGGTCTCTGGCAGAGGTGCGAAAGCCCTGTATTCGACCGTCCTGTCCGGTATGCAAACGAGGAGATAAGCACCCGTCATTCATCTTCTCCTTTATGGAGGGAGGCCGACGGAAATGCATGCATGTGCCACGCGAGCTTGTGCCGCGACTACGACAGGCGATCTTGAACGGTCGCCGCATGGAAGAACGGTTAGTGCAGACAGGATGTAACATGATTCGAGAGTACCGCCACCTGCGCGATCTGCATCAGCATCGAAGGAGAGAGGCGTGAGATATTGTCCGGCATGCTTTGAGAAGCAGCAGAAGATCGATGCGCTTCAGGAACAGATCGTTTCCCTGAAAGCAAAGCTGCGCCTACAGGAGCGGACTGCGAGGGAAGGGTTTTTCGGCTCCTCAACTCCTTCTTCTCAGATACCGATAAAGCCCGATACCCTGGCAGAACGTCAACAGAGGTGCGGTGGCGCGCGTGTGGGACATCCGGGGCACGGGCGCCGCTCAATCGTGAAGGGAGAAGCTGATCGAATCGAGCGGGTGCCTGTGGAAAGGATATGCCCGAGATGCGGTGCTCCCATGGAAAACAGGGGGCTCGATAGGCGTACAGTCACGGAGTGTATCCCGATAAAGATGGAGAAGGTTGAATTTGAACTTGAGCACAAGCATTGTACGCACTGCGGCAGGTCGTTCCATGCACGCCCCCCAGGAGTAATGCCCAAGTGCCTCTATGGCAATCAGCTATTCACCCATGTGGCAATACAGCATTACATCCACGGGAACCCACTCGGCCAGCTTGAACGGCAGACGGGCATCGGTTACAGCAGTTTGGTAGACGCGATGCACCAGCTCGCCCGCCACCTCAAGGGAGTGCCTGAAAAAATTATCCAAGAGTACCGAAAAGCCGCGGTGAAACATGCGGATGAGACAGGTTGGCGCAGCGATGGACAGAATGGCTATGGATGGATCTTCTGCACGCCGGACAGCAGCATCTTTCGCTTCCGCAGAAGTCGTTCAGCACACATTGTCCGAGAAGTGCTCGGTGAAGAATCTTTGCCGGGAGTGCTCGTTGTCGATCGGTACAGCGCCTACAATAAAGCGCGGTGCGCGATCCAGTATTGTTATGCGCATCTGCTCCGCAATGTGAAGGATATCGAACAAGAGTTCCCCGACAACGCGGAAATCCACAATTTTGTAGAGACGTTCGGCCCATTATTGAGCCAGGCTATACATCTCCGTACCCTCAATCTTTCAGATCGCGAGTTCAAAAGACATGCGGAGGAGATCAAAACAAAGATCATCAGTGCCGTTCACCAGGAGGCGCGCCATCCAGCCATCCAAAGCATTCAAACCATCTTTCGAGAAAAAGCGGAACGGCTCTACCATTGGGCGGAAGACCCGCATATCCCCGCCGACAATAATCTGGCCGAAAGGGAACTTCGCCCACTGGTCATTGCACGAAAAGTCAGCTTTGGTTCTCAGTCAGAGAGAGGGGCGGAAACGCGCGGTATACTGATGACCATTCTCCATACACTACGTAAAAGAACCCCCGATGTCGCTGTCGCTTTCAAACGAGGCTTGGATAAACTTGCCGAAAACCCGTCACTTGATCCTTATGTTGCCCTTTTCGAACTAAACTCATCCTGACCCTACCAAAACTGACCCATTAC
>JAPLCX010000099.1 GCA_026392035.1 Candidatus Auribacterota bacterium
CGCTGACTGTTACGTGCGGATGTGACGATCGAGGCAGGAATAAATCCTGCGTGTGGATAGACGGCGTGCCCTTTTCTTGCTATACATTGACACAGTGATGGTTATGGCGGGTTATCATGGGCTAAGTAAGCGCCATTCAGGCCTGACCCTGAAGTTCTTCTCCTGTTCCGACAAACCCTCCTGGCCATAGCGTTTTCTTCCGTAACTGCCATACCATACAGAGTCGGGACTCAGGTAATAATACAGCTCCTTTCCCGTGATGGGCCATCGTGTCGCACGGCGCGGATGCGCCGCGACAACGAGGCCCCGTGTGACGAGTATGCAAACGGCATCGCATGACCACCGCCGGCTGACGCAAGCGTAACAATCGGGAGGCGGGAATGCAAGCGCATTGCCGCCAAAAAGGTAAGGGGTCACTTATAGAGGGGGGCCACGGATGAACGCGGATTATAACGGATATTCACAGATGAAAAGAAAGCTTCATCTGCGGCCATCCGTGTGGTTATCCGTGAAAATCCGTGGCGAACATCATTTACCGTTACCCCTGCAAAACTGACCCATTACCCGAAAAGAGGGGACCCGTCCGGGCCGCCGATGCGCCCCACTCCGGGGGGGGCGGGCGCCTCACGCGGTGCCACCCGGCGCCTCAAGCTCCCGGTCGAGCGCCTCCCACTCCTCGAGCATGTGCTGGTGCTCCCGCGCGAGGGCGTGGCGCTCCTCGGCGAGCGGGGCGAGCGTCGGGTAGGAGGCGGCGACCCCCGGCTCTGCCATCCGCGCGTCCAGCGCGGCCAGGCGCGCCTCGTGCAGCCCTATCCTGTCCTCGAGGGTGCCGATCTTCTTCTTGACCGCGCGGATTCGGCGCTCGCGCGTCTTTGCGTCATCCCTCGCGACGATGCGCTGTTCCCCGGGCGCATCCCCAGTGCGCGGCTCCTTCTCGGCGCGCGGTTCCCGCTCCTGACGCGGCGCTCCCGAGACCAGGTTCTGCGCGTATGCCAGGTACTCGCTGTAGCTCCCGGGGTACACGCAGAGCGCCCCGCGGTCTATCTCGATGATCTTGTTGGTCACCTGGTCCATGAACGCGCGGTCGTGCGACACGATCACCACGGTGCCGGTGTAGGCGGCGAGGGCCCTCTCGACGGTTGCGCGGGAGGTGATGTCGAGGTGGTTCGTGGGCTCGTCGAGCAGAAGGAGGTTGGCGGGGCTGAAGAGGATCCGGGCGACGCGGAACCGCGTCCTCTCCCCCCCCGAAAGCGCGCGCAGCGGCTTCATGACATCGTCGCCGCTGAAGAGGAAGGCGCCGAGAAGGTCGCGGGCGCGCCTCGCCTCGCCCGTCGGCGCGACCTCGCCGATCGCGTCGAGGAGTGTCGTGCCCGACGAGAGGGTATCGGTGTCGTACTGCGCGAAATAGACGCTCGCGACCTTCCTCCCGACAATGCACTCCCCCTCGCGGGGCGTTTCCCTGCCTGCGAGAATGCGCAGCAGGGTGGACTTCCCGGCCCCGTTCACACCGACCAGGCCGATCTTCTCCCCGCGCTGGATCTCGAGGTCGATGCCCGAAAAGACGCGCTTCTCCCCATAGGAATGGCCGAGATTCCGGAGGGTGAGCACGTCATAGTAGCTTTCCGGCACCGGCGGGAAGTTGAAATGGATCGCGGTCGGGTGGAACGGCGGCTCCAGCCTCGTGATCTTCTCGAGCTGCCTGATCCGGCTCTGCACGAGCGCCGCGCGGGCCGCGTTCGCGCGGAACCTGCTGATGAACGCCTTCATCGCCTCGATCTCTTTCCGCTGGCGCGTGTACGCCTCCCACTGCGCCTCGCGCCTCTGCCTGCTGCGGACGAGGTACCGCGCGTAGTTCCCCGTGTAGACCTCCGCCCTCCCGTTCTCGAGGCAGACGATCCGTTCGGCGAGCCGGTCCATGGTGGCGGTCTCGTGGGAGACCAGCACCACCGTCCTCCCGCACTTCCCGATCCAGTCCTCGATCCAGAGGGTCGACTCGAGGTCGAGGTGGTTCGTCGGCTCGTCGAGCAGGATGATGTCGGGTTTCCTGAGCAGGAGCTTCGCAAGGAGGATGCGCATCCGCCACCCGCCGGAAAAGTCGCGGCAGGAGCGAGCGAGGTCTTCGGAAGAGAAGCCGAGTCCCGCGGCGACGCTCGCCACCTTCGACTCAAGCGCGTAGCCGTCCTCGTGCTCGACCAGGTGGGCGCACTCCGCGTAGCGGTGCATGACGCGGGCGTGCGCGCTGGAGTCCGGGTCGGTCTTCCCCATCTCGTCGGCGAGCCGCGCCATCTCCTTCAGGGCCGCCTGCACCTCGACGAACGCACCAAGCAGCTCCTCCTGGAGCGAGTGCTCGGCCTCCATCTCCGTTTCCTGGGGGAGGTAGCCCAGCGTCGTCCCTTTCGGCATCCGGATCTCGCCGGTGTCGGGGTGCTCGATGCCGGCGATCGCCTTGAGGAGGGTGGATTTGCCGCAGCCGTTCGGCCCCACCACCGCCAGGCACTCGCCGTCCTTGACGGTAAGGTCGACCCCCCGGAGAATGGGGCGCCCCCCGAGACTGAGATGGACTTTCTCGATGCTGATCATGCGCCGTGATTGCTTCCTCGTATGGAACCGGAGTGCCCTCTTCCATGACCCCGCCACCCGTCACTGTCCCCTCAGCAACCCCGATTTCCCGGTTCAAGTGAGATCAGTGTCGCGGCTAGTGCCTTCGGCTTCCCCGCACGGCCCCGCGTAGAATTCCCCTGAAACGCGGCTCCAGGAGTTCCACCTGCCAGCGCATCATGGGTCCGCAGGCCGCGAGCTCTTCAACGGTTTGAGGGCACCGCCGCGCCACCGCGATCAGCGTGGCGCGGTTGGCGATAACCGCAGGGTCGAGGCCGAGTCCCCCGGCACAATGCGCGCACTCTTCCCGCAGCTTTTCCATCAGGCCGAGCGGATACGGCTCGCTCACCCTGGGCGGCAACCTTTCAGGCCACTCCTCCTCGCGCATCCCGTGCGCCTTCTCGAGCGCCCCCTCGAGCGCCCCGAGCCGCCGCCCAACGCAGGGGCGGGGAAGCTTGACGCCCCCGAGCCGGAATTTCCTCCCGCCGCCCGACGCCGCGAGGGCCAGGGCGATGAGCTGCTCGTTTCCGAGCACCTTGAACGGAGGAAGATCCGCCGCGCGCGCCTGCGCATCCCTCCATCGCCAGAGCTCGCGGAGATAGCAGAGCTGCCGCCGGTCAAGCCGCCCGGTCTTCTTCAGCCGCCACGCCTCGACATGTCCGCCCTGGGAGGCCTGCGCAGTGGCATCGACCACGCGCGCGCAGGACTCTCGGTGCCACCCGTCGCGCCCGCATGCGCGGAGCTCCCCCTCCAGCCGTTCGGCGACACCGCAAAGGTAGTGTGTGTCACAGGCCAGGTAATCGAGCTGCGAGGAACTCAGGGGGCGGCGGGACCAGTCGGATTTCTGGCCGTGCTTCGAGAGCACGACGCCGAAGAAACGCTCCACAAGCGCGGCGAGGCCAAACTGCCGGTACCCCAGCAGCTGTGCGGCGAGCATCGTGTCGCACACCCCGCGTAGGGCCCGGAAGCCGAACGAAACGCGCATCATGCACAGGTCGTAGTCGGCGCCGTGTATGATCAACGCCTTCCCTTCGAGGGCTCTCAGGAGCTCGGCGAGATTGAGCCCCGCGAGCGCGTCCACGATGTAATTGACGCCGGAAAAGGAGAGCTGGAAGACGCAAACCTTCTCACGATAATGATAAAGGCTGTCGGCTTCAATGTCCAGCGCGACCCGGTCCGCGGCGCCCAGACGCGCGACGAGCTCCGCGAGCGAATCCGCCGATTTGACGTAGCGGGAGGGTATGGGGGGCGGCGAAATACGGGATGCCCCGCCTGATTCTCGGTTGCCGTGTGTGGTTGGTGACATCGCGTCAGTCCTGCGCCTGTAGATGGATCAGACTAAATATCCCAAAAATCAGGGTCACACCTCGTCTATTGACTAAGAATGTCCTGATGCAGTGAATTTACATTTTCTCGATTATAGCAAAAGGGCCCTGGAATTCACAAAAGCTTCAGGGTCGCACCATGACGGCGTGTTGCCCAAATCGCGTCTGCTCCCATAATTGCTCCCATACTTGACTTGTAGTCGTTAGTGTCACGAAGTAAACTAACGACCGCAAGGAGGACAAAAGCGATGATGGGAGTAAAAGAGGTGCACCACGACATGTTCAGTTATCAGGTTGATGTTTTCGAGAGCGGGCGTTTTTATTTTGGGTGATTCCCTCGAGATGGGTGCGCCGCGGGAGAATGATACGAGCGGAAGGTTGACAGGGCGGGGCCTCGATATACTATAATTGTGTATTGATATTAACTATAAAGATAAAAAACAATTAAGGAGGTAAACCTTGGATACGAGCTCCGTGCAGGAATTCACCGACGAGGTCAATGAGATTATCCCCTGCCTTATACGGATATTCGGCCGCACGCAGGCGAAGCAGCTTTGCAGAGGGAAGATAACCTTTCCTCAATTTTTCATCCTGGACTACCTCAGTAAAACGGGTGAGTCCACGATGACCGGCCTGGCCACGTTCATGAGTGTGACGACCCCGGCAATGACGGGGATGGTCACCAGGCTGGTGGATTCTGGGTATTGCCAGCGCGCCTATGACGCCGGGGACCGGCGCATCATCAGGATGAGGCTCACGCCCCGCGGGCATGGTATCGTGAGGAAGGTCAATGCGGAGCGCAGGCGGATGATCGTCGATGTCTTTGGAGGTCTTTCCGCGAGGGAGCGCGCCCGTTACGTGCGCCTTCTCAGACACGTGCACAGGACGGTGGCTGTAGAGAAAAAGGGATGAGACCGAGAGCTCTGGTGCGGTATTCTGCGTTGGTTGGATGCGCGGTGTGTATCCTCGTACCGCGCGCATTTGTCCATGCCGAGGAAAAGGACGCCTCGGTGGGAAGGGTCCTCACCCTTCTCCAGTGCTACATCCTCTCCCTCAACCAGATGGAAACGATCGCCATCGACGCCCAGCGCATCAAAGAGGCGGAGGCCCATTTTTACCAGGCGATGGGGATCCTCATGCCCCAGGTCTCGTTCGTCTCATCGGACGTTTACTCGCACAGGTCTCAGAGTGCCTCCACCGAAGAGGATATGCCCGGACCCCACACCTACGACCGGGCGTTCGTCTTCCAGCAGACGCTCTTCAGCGGCTTCAAGGACTTTGCCTTGATGAACGCAAGCCGCTATGAGAAGAAGCAGCGGCAGCAGGAAAAGGAGCGGGCGGAGCAGCTCCTTTTCGGCGACGTCTCGGATTCCTTCTACCTCTTTTTGCAGCAGCAGGAAGACCTTGAGGCGCTCCAGTCGATCCTCCAGGCCCTTTCCGATCGCGTGCAGGAACTGACCAAGCGCATAGAGCTCGGCCGCTCCAGGAAGAGCGAGGTGGCGATGGTGCGGGTCCAGATCTTCAGCATCCAGGCGGACATTGAAACGGCCAAGGGCCAGCGCGACCTGGCTCGGGAGCTCCTGGAGTTTTACGTGGGGACGCCGGTCAGGGAGGTCGTGGAGCCAGGCGACATCCTCGCCTCGATCAAGCCGATCGACCACTTTTCCGCGCTCGCGCGGAAGCGCGCGGACATCCTGGCAGCGGAGAACGCAGTGGGCGCCGCCCGCGAAAACATCGTCGCGGCAAGGAGCGGGTATCTCCCCACGGTGAATGTCATCGGGGAGGGGTTCACCGCCAGGGATACCTTCCCCCAGAACCCGAAATGGGATGCGGCGATCGCAGTCAACGTCCCCCTCTTCACGGGGACGGGGGTGCTGGGCGACGTGAAGCAGGCAAAGGCGCGGGAGCGCCAGAACGAGCTGCAGCTCCAGTTGACCGGGCGGCAGAGCCAGACGGAGGTGCTCGAGGCATACACCGTTTTGCAATACGCCCTGACCCGCCGGGCGCTGCTCTTCAAGGCACTGGACGCGGCGGGTGAGAATTACACCCTCCAGCGACAGGATTATGAGCGCAACCAGGTGAATAACCTCGATGTGCTGACGGCAATACAGAGCCTTCTGGACCAGAAGCGGAATCTGATTCAGGCCTCGAGCATCGCGAAGCGGGCGTACTGGCGCCTCTGCGTCGCCGCCGGACAGACCGTGAAGGACGAAGAGAAATGACCCTCTCAGACCTGTCGATCAAGAGGCCCGTCTTCGCCTGGATGCTCATGATCGGCATCATCGTCTTCGGGGCGATCGGCTTCAAGAACCTGGGGATAAGCCAGCTCCCCGACATCGATTTTCCGGTGGTTGCGGTGGCCGTGACGTGGGAGGGGGCGGCCCCCGAGGTCATGGAGACCGATGTGACGGATATCATCGAGGACGCCGTGATGAGCGTCGAGGGGATCAAGGAGGTCACGTCCGTCTCCATCCAGGGTCAGGCCCAGATATCGATCGAGTTCAACCTGGACCGCAACATCGATGTCGCCCTTCAGGAGGTACAGACCAAAATTGCGCAGGCCCAGAAGAACCTCCCCCGCGACATCGATCCCCCGGTCGTCACGAAAACCAATCCCGAGGACCAGCCGATCATGTTCCTGGCGCTCTCCGGGGACCGGCCGCTCAAGGACCTCGTCTACTACATCAACGACACCCTGAAAGACTCCTTCACCACCGTCGAGGGGGTGGGGGAGGTCCGCCTGATGGGGTTCGTCGATCCCAACCTGAGGGTCTGGCTGGACGCGAAAAAGATGCAGGCCCAGCAGCTCACCGTCGAGGATGTCCTGGGCGCCATCAGCCTGCAGCACGCCGACCTTCCCGCGGGGTATATCGACAGCGGCCCGAGGGAGATCAATGTCAGGGTGTACGGCGAGGCGACCACCGCCGGGCAGTTCGAAAAAATCGTTATCCCCGAGCGCATCCGCGAAGGCCCTATCTGGAAGGATCTTAAAATCGGCGACGTCGGCACCGTGGACGACGGGCTCGCGGACATACGCCGGATTTCGCGCGCCTGGGGGAAACTGGCCATCGGCCTCGGCATCGTGAAACAGCGGAACACCAACGCCGTGGCGGTCGCCGATGCCGTGCACCGCAAGATCAAGGAGATGGAGAAGAGGCTGCCCCCGGGGATGCACGTCAACGTGGTATTCGACTCCAGCCAGTTCATCAGGGACTCCGTGCACGAGCTGAACTTCGTGCTGATCCTCTCGGTCATCCTCACCTCCCTTGTCTGCTTTTTCTTCCTGGGGTCGTGGAGCGCGACGCTCAACGTCCTCCTCTCCATCCCCACCTCGCTCATGGGCGCGTTTCTCGTGATCTATTTCGCGGGGTTCACGATCAACACCTTCACGATGCTCGGCCTCGCGCTGGTCATCGGCATCGTCGTCGACGATGCGATCATGGTGCTCGAAAACATCTCGCGCTACCGGGAGCGGGGCCTCTCCCGCATGGAGGCCGCGCTGGTGGGGGCGCGCGAAATCACCTTTGCCGCGATGGCGGCCTCGATCGCGATCCTGGCGATCTTCGTGCCGGTCATCTTCATGCAGGGGATCGTCGGCAAATTTTTCTTCCAGTTCGGGGTCACCATCTCCGTGGCGGTGATGTTCTCGCTCCTGGAGGCCCTCACCATCGCCCCGATGCGGTGCTCGCAGTTTCTGCAGGTGGGGCATACCACGGTGGTCGGGAAGCGGATGGACGCCTTCATGGGGTGGTTCACGAGGGGCTACCGTGCTGCGCTTACCGTGTGCCTGAACCATCGCATAAAGGTATCGGTGGCCGCGGTCGTCATCTTTGCCTTGTCGCTGCCCCTGACGTTGCTGCTGAAGAAGGAGTTCGTCCCCTCTCAGGATCAGAGCCGTTTTATCGTGAGATTGACCCTCCCCCTCGGATCCTCCCTCGAGAATACGGACACCGTCTTCAAGAAGGCGGAGGGATTCTTGATGAAGCGGCCCGAGGTGGCCACTATCTTCAGCGCGGTGGGTGGAGGGACCGGCGGTCAGATAAAGGTCAACCAGGGAATGATATACATCACCATGAAGCCGCGGCGGGAGCGGCCGAAAGTGCACGGTCGTTATGTCACGCAGCAGGAGTTCATGAAGACGGTGCGGAAGGAGTTCAACGCCCTTCCCGGCGTCGAGCGCGCGGTGATCCAGGACCTTTCGCTCACGGGGTTCACCGCCCAGCGCGGCTTCCCGGTCGAATTTACCATCAGGGGGCCGGACTGGGGCACTCTGGGGGCGCTCAGCAAGGAGATGATCGCCCGGATGAAGGAGTCAGGTGCGCTGACGGATATCGACACGGACTACCAGTCGGGTATGCCCGAGTTGCAGATACGCCCCGACCGCCGGAAGGCCGCCGAGCACGGGGTCAGTATCCTCTCCATCGCCGACACCATCAACGCGATGGTGGGCGGGATCCGTCAGGGAAAATTCACCGGCCACGGCAAGCGCTACGATATCAGGGTCCGCCTGGCCGAAGCCGACCGCTCGAGCCCGAAGGATATCCAGAACATGTTGGTCCGCAACCACTTCGGAGAGGTGCTGCCGCTGTCGCAGGTGGTGACCGCCACGGTCGAGCCGACCCTCTATTCCATCACGCGGAAAAACCGCGAGCGGGCGATCAGCGTGTACGCGAACGCCGCTCCGGGGCATTCCCAGCAGGAGGGGCTGGACACCGTTCAGAAGATCGCGAAGAAGGTCCTGCCGGACCAGTACCGCGTGGTTTTCTCCGGGGGATCGCAGGCATACAAGGAATCGTTCCAGAGCTTGATCTATGCGCTCATCCTGGGGATTTTCGTGGCGTACATGGTGCTCGCGACGCAGTTCAACAGTTTTGTGCATCCGTTCACCGTGCTCCTGGCGCTGCCGTTCAGCGTCACGGGCGCCTTCCTGGCGCTCTTTGCGAGCGGGAACTCCCTGAATCTCTACAGCATGCTGGGCCTCATCCTCCTGATGGGGATCGTCAAGAAGAACTCCATTCTTCTGGTGGACTTTACGAACGTGCGGCGCACGCAGGGGATGGGCGTCAGGCAGGCCCTGCTGGATGCCTGCCCGGTGCGGCTCAGGCCGATCCTGATGACCTCGGTGGCGACGATAGCCGCCGCGATCCCCGAGGCGCTGGCGATCGGGCCGGGGTCGGAGATCATGGTGCCCATGGCGATCGCGGTGGTCGGCGGGGTGGCGTTCTCCACCGCGCTGACGCTCTTTGTCGTGCCCTGCGCCTACGAGATATTCTCGAAGCTTGAGCGGCAATCCTTCGGCGCCCCGGAGGAAACGATGCGCACGGGAAAGCCATGTGGACGAGAAGCGCCATCACGAGGAGGCAATAGCCCGACTCCAGGAGCAATACGACCGCCTTCAGAGTCGCATTGATGCGAAATGCATTCCTACCGCAACTAATCGTGATAGTATCAGTTGCGCAAGTTTTACATGAGCGAAGTGGATAAGCCATTTACACAAAAACTCCCATAGGCCATCTGGCGTGAGATGGTGTGTTTTTGCACCATTCAATCTTACCCTCAGCGCATAATTATTCCCAAATCAACATCCTCATATCCCGATATACAGCTACCGATACCTCGCGGAATGACCCCCAATGGAACAAGGCCGACGATCACATGGAAGTCCAATTCTCCATCTCCGGATGGGATTACATCCGGGATAGACGGTATCGAGAAGAGCGTCTTTGTTTGGGCCTTCCCTATCCCGTGCGGCGCCCTTGCCAGACGGTGAACGCCCTTACGCAATGATCGGGTATTGCCAGGGACAAAGGAATAAAAATCGCTGGCTGCCATAATCCCTCCATACGCGTCACAAGGGGTCAGGAGAGGTTGTACGCTGACTTCGATCGCAAATGCCTCGCCCACTCTTGGAATGTTGTTGCTCATCTTGATATCCAGAAGCGGTGTTGGTGTCTGTGTCGGCGTCGGTATTGGTGTTGGTGTGTCCGGTTCAACAAACGCATAAACGGCATTGTCGTCGGATCCCGCATAGACCCTGCCGTATGAATCTATTGATGGAGAAGAAGCGACGTCGCCTTCCGTTCTATAGCTCCATTGGAGCGCGCCGGATGAGGCGATAGCATAAACGTTGTTGTCGCAGGACCCCACATAAGCTTTGCCTGTTCTGTCCATCGCAGGGGAGGAAGAAATGTCATTTCCCGCGGCATAACTCCACTCGAGAGAACCGGTGGAATTGAGCGCATAAACATTGTTATCACAAGATCCGAAGCGAACCGCTGGACCATAAAGGGCGGGGGACGAAACGACGTCATCTCCCGTCAGGTAACTCCATATAAGCGCCCCATCAGAAGCACCGAGCGCATAGAAATTATTATCATTGCTCCCCACGCAAACTGCTCCATCAACTGCTCCATAACCTGCTCCATATTTGACTATGGCGGGAGAGGATAGGACATCATCCCCTGTCGCATAACTCCATCTAAGCCAGCCGTCCCACGAACGGGCGTAAACGATATTGTCATGAGAGCCTGTATAATAAGAATAATCGGACATGGCGGGCGAAGAAAATACGGGCCCGCCGGTGAGGCATCTCCAGAAAAGGGTTCCCGGCTGTGTCTGGGCAGAATACTCCATATCCCATAATTTTATGGCATCACTCTCCTCCTCCTCAGAACCGCAACGAGGTAAGTTGCATATTGGAGTCGCTGTCGGTGTGGGAGGAGGGGCAGGCTGTCCTATAAATGCATAAAGCGCTCCATCATGAGATCCTATGCTTACAATATCATGGCCTGCATGATAATAGGTGCTTATCGCAGGTGATGAGGAAACACTATCTGAACTTGAATAACTCCACAGCAGTGAGCCGTTCCATCCGATGGCATAGATGTTATCGTCCATGGCGCCGGCATAGACCGTACCGTCATACTCCACGGCGGGAGAAGAAACTATGTCATCTGAGCTTGCATACCTCCATTTCAGCACACCATCCCACGTAAGCGCGTAGAGCCCGTTGTCACAGGAACCGAAATATATTCTTCCGGCAGTGACGGATGGAGATGACGTTACTTTGCCGCCTGTTACGTAACTCCATGCAAGTTTTCCTGTTTCTGAAGCGATTTCATAAGTCATTCCTGTGTGCAAGGCGTCTTTACGGAACATCGGCCAATCGCTATATCCACCATAAGCAATGTCCCTTAATGAAACTGTGGCATATAATATACTCAGCGCAATCAAATATCGTCTCATGATTCCTCCCCTGCCCCGCTTCAATAATTATGTCATATCCCAGTTCATGTTGATGTCTGTCAATCAACTCACTGCTCGAGCTATTCTCTCAATCACTCAGCGTCTCTTTACAACATTTTCATAGTTGTGTTCAGACTCATGGTACCACATGGAAGAAATACCCCCCTGTTTCAGTCCAGTTGTACCCGGTGTCACGCACTGCGAATCTGGCTGTATACCACCCGGAGGGCGCATTGGATGGGATTGTGTATTCCACTGTATGCGCATCCGAAGGATTCACGTCATACTCGTAATTTAATCCCGTTCCCTCTATCCATTTGTGCACCCGGTTGATCGGCTCATTGAAATGTCCCGTCAGTCTGATTGTATCGCCCCAATGGAACAGGTTGCTGGACGGTACATCAACCGACGTGATTTCCGGGGGCACCACATCGTCAAGGAATATGCTTCTCGCCAAATGTCCTGTATTGCCCCTTGGATCCCTGGCATAGAAATCAAACCAGTATGTGCCCTCCGGCCAATGCGCTCCCGTCGTCGGACTCGTCGGCCACGGACCCGCGCCGGCCACGCCAGTGTCAAGTATTATGTTGCCGTTGAACCTGATCTGTATCCACGTCACATACTCATTGGTGCTCATGCTGACCGTGAACGTCTGCCCCTGCACCACACTCCCCGGAGCGTCCACAATTATCGTCGGCGGTGTCGTGTCAATATACACGAATGTCGTCGCGCCGGTCTCGCCCGTCTGGTTTGCCTCATCCCACCCGCGGAACAACAGTGTGTAATAATTCTGCGGCACCTCGGGTATTGTGAAGGGTCGGCTGTGCGGGCCCGGCGAGGGGGGAGTGATGTCGGTCTCCCAGATCACTCCGCCATTCCACAACATCTGCACATGCCTGAGGGGTTTGTTTCCCGTCATGGTCAGCGTCACGGCCTGTCCGGGAACCACCTGCGCGGGGACGCCGGAGACGGATATCGCCGGTGGTGGATTAGTATATGTTATATCGTGACTCGCGGGATTACTCACCGGCAACGCATTTCGATATAACCGACCCTCAAGTCTATACACTCCTTGCGGCATCGAAGACTCCATTATCAGTCCCACCATAAGCCAGTCTTCCATCGGCGATTCGGGAAGCACCAGATCCGCTATGAACGGCACTTGCTCTGGAACCAGCTCATGCCCTGAGTTGATATATCTCACACTCCCGTTCGGGAAGCAAAGCTTCAGATACATAACCACGTGCGCCCCCCACATGGTTCCTGAATCAAGATTGCCATAGCAGCGCACAAGATTGCCCGGGTATGGGTGATCCGGCACCACTTCCAGTCCAAGGCTCGGCGTTTCGTCCGTTTTTACAACGTTCAGAACAGGCGAGGTGCATATTCTCATCGCGGGATTGAACACATCCTGCCCGGGCCAGACGAACGCCGCCCTGAATCTGTAAGTCGTGTTCGGGAAGCTTACCGCAAGATCGGGCGCCGTGATCATCGGCAGATCGCCCGTGGTATGCGGAATCGGGAAACTGGCATATTTGACCGATTCGCCGCTCCCCATGGGGATGATATCGCCTTCGGCATTAATGAAATAATTTCCGTATCCATCAACCTCAGCATACACATAGGCGTCAACGAGCTGATCCCACATCGTCCCGGGATTGAGCATATAGGTAAAACAGAGCGAATCATGGCTATGCACGGTGATGTTCTCCGTCATCCCGTTGCATTTGAGCTGGATAGTTGGTATCTGATCATACTTCTCAACGTCAGCCCGTGACATCTGGCAGATATGCTTCGCCGGGTCGAGCACGTTATCGCCATGCCGAACAAGAGCCGCGTCAAAGTGGTAAAGCCCATTGCATAGAGTTACCGGAACCTGGAATGACACAAGCTGCGCTCCGGTGCACCGGGCAATTGGGAATGTCCCCACCGGCTCCCGATCGCTTTCCCCAACCAATTCTCCATTCCCTCTGAGCCACAACTGTGTTCCCAGTGGCGTTGTCACAAGAACATACGCATCCGCCAAGACATCACAGTAGGTGCCAGGATTGATGTCATAAGTGAACGTGAGTGTCTCATGGCTCGCTATTCGCGCATGGTCGGCATGGAGCGCTATCGAAGCCGCGGAGCTGCGCTCAATCGTTTTCTCACACTCAGCCGGATATGTGAGGAGAGCCCGCGTGGCGTCACTTTTCCGAAATTCAGCTCGTATTTTGTAGGTATGTAGGCCTTCTAAAAGCGATGTCATCGGGATCCGGATGAGGGTCGCATTTTGGGCATCAACAATCGTCCAATTCATTAAAAGAGGAGTTATCGATTCCATCAGTTTCACTACATTGTCGGATGGATCTACGTATGCGTAATACTCTCCGCTCGCGCCATTGTCGATAATGAGTTTTGTATAGAGATCTCCCGTATTCCGCACGCGGTCATTGCCATAACGTCCTGTATAAGTCAAATTGACGTAACAATCATCCGGCTGCCCAACATCAATGATAAAATCAGGCCCAAAGCTGCGATAGTAGTTGTATGAGTCTATATAATTATCCGTTTTAGGCCCGCTTTTTGGAGTCCCAGGGACTGTCCAGCTTGGATAGAAGGCAGCAAGAGCCGTCTGCCCTTTCTGCATCTGAATGGGGCCCACCTCGACCTCAAAGGGCCTATCTGCGGGGCCTGCCAAGTTATATTCTGCTGCATTTTCAAACTCTAGCCCGGAGTATACCTTCACCTTACTTGTCCCCGCAGGCACAACGGCGCGAATGATTTTAGCGTCGGAACTATGGGCGTGATATCCGACCAATGGCCCGCCCCCATAAATCGGGTCATCCTTTGAGGACGGGTTATATATTGTGCAACCAGCAATCGTAGCCAAATTACGAAAGATATCTCCAGGAATACCCGGAGCAAGCGAGTACGCGCTATACCAGTAGGTGCCGTCTCCCACGTTGAACCTTTTTACCACAAATGTCTGGGGAGCATCATTTTCATCCACATCGATTCCTAAACATGATTTTATAGCCTCTGGATGCAATCTGCCTAAAACAACTGTATTGGCATCGACGCCCGGGATAAAAATAGGGCTCACTCGGCTTTCATAATTAGCCGCTTCAGGGTAATCTATCGGGGTGATATCCGGGAAATCCAACGCCGAAGTCATCTTTGTCATATAAGGAAATGGCCCGGCGTAAACGCCTCTCAAAGGATTCCGGGGACTATACTCGCTAAAAGATATCCCCGTAAGGTCATCCATGAAATCCGAACTGCCGTTTATATCAGTACGGCCTACCCAGTATCTCCCTCTTTGATAAGTCCCATCTCCTTTTACGGCCCCACCATGATAAAAGAATCCCGGTGCGTAGTAGAAGAGAAGCGCCCGATTGTTGTTCTTTAACTTGTCGATAGCATCCTTCCTCTCGGCATCGACAAAATAGAGGTTTGGGAAGACGGCGATCTTTATGCTCCTTATAAAATCATCTAGGATTTGTTTATTGGGATCACCTTCTCCTGCGCTATCCTGTAGTCCTTTCAAGTAAACGAGGTCATCTACGTGATAGTAGCCGATCGTGGTGCCTGTTTGGGCAATTTGTTGCCGTAGCTTATTCAGGGATTCTATCAATAGACCCTGGGACTCCTCCCCGCAGAGAAACATGCTGCTTATATCATCCATAAAAACCGCTATTTGAGGATGATAACTCCGCGGCGACTGGATCAACTCCTCAGCTATCCCATGGAGATTCCTGACAGTGCGGAAAAGATGCTCGGAGTCAGTTATATTGGCTCGATTCCCCCAGTTGCCTCCTTTTGCATCTGTTACAGCCTCCTTCCAGCCGTTGTCAAAGAGGTAATGTCCTCCACCACGAATGAACGAGGAAAGGAAATTCCTTGCTGCAATATCATCTGTTTCCACGCAGTTATGTGTAAGCCTCCATCCATTGGGATTCAAGGCGGTTCCTAAATCGTTCCCAGGGCCAAGATGTGTCGAGCAATCATCCTCAACAAGCCAGAATTTTTTGTGAATAGCTGCGGAGTCTAGGGGACCCATACATAGAGGCCCATTGCCCACTAGGCGCGCCTCCCCATAGGGCATCGGCGAGATGATAAAATCCAGGTAGGGATTTTCTAATAACTTGTTCAAACCCAGGTGCCCGCGAATCGCATAAGGATTATAATCGGCGTTCTCCATCAGGTATCCATATGCAGCCATCGTCAGGGCATTGCCGTCCGTCTTCTCCTTTATCGTCTTCGCCAATTCGCTTATTACATCGGCACTCCTTTCGTTCAGGAATCTCTGATATGCAACCACATTGCGATCGGTATTGAAGGGATATATCGCATTATTATCCCTCCCCTGTCCGTCATATATAGGGCCTCCATGAGCAAGATAATCTAGAGGATTGGGCACCAATTGAGAGAATAGATTATAATTTTCCCCGGCGCACAGGAACCTGTTCAGGAAATTAGGGCTGTAATTCCCATAACGCGGATTACTTGGATTTATGTTATACCGCCATTCAGCGTCAAAGACGCTAATATAGAAACCGATCACCTTATCCCCATAGCCATTTCCGTTTATAACATCAATCATATTGCCGAAAGCCTGTTTTGCGCGCGCCAGCCATTCATCGGAGAGGGAAGGAAAAGCTTGTGGCGGATCTGAAATGCCTTCCCTGCTCTTCTGTACCAAACCCTCCTGGTCATTATCCATATCAAGCCGCGTGAATGTGGAACTGATGATGACGTAGCAATCGTTGTTCTCTATGTACGGAGGTTTCGAGCCTGTGCCATATAACGCCGTTAATCTATCCACGATAGGCTTGAAACTCTCCGGCTTACAGTCAAACAAAGCTGGATCATCCAATCCGTAGGTAGCATATATGTGTATGGGGTGGGGAGGATAATTAGCTTTATCAGTACGCGTTAATTCTTGAAGCTGGTACAAAATAGTATCCGACCAGTAATCCCCATCTTTTCCGAGCTTATCTGGACTAAAAGGACCGGATAGAAAATATGGTACACGAGGCACACTATTGATAGTGAGTATTGGTACGCGATTAACCGAATTAATCTGCGACGGAGTGCTCCCCTTTCCATCCGGCATTGTGGGAACAGATACCTCCGTTCTGGGATATATAACCGGCGCCTTCGATATTGGTACAGCAGCATGTTCGATGGAGCTTTCTTCACCATCATTTGCAATAATGGCAATGTTATAATCTCCTTCTTCGTAATAAATGTACAGCTTTTCGGCTCCGGTAGCGGCATCGCCATTGCCGAAATCCCAGGTATAAATCACCGGATCCCCATCGGCATCCGTCGCCGAGGCTTCAAACTCAAGTATCTGCCCCGTTATTCCGCTCTCGGGTGGGGACCAGGTTATCTCAGGGGGACTGTTGAGTATTTCCACCTGTGTTTCCGCGGATTCGCCATATTCCATGCCATCGAACGGAGTGACCACGCATTTCCAGATTTCATGTTTTGCGGTGCGGGAAGAAGGGAGTGTATGAGAAAGAGATGAGGTCAGAGTGGTAAGGTCGGTCTGCGCATCTCCGTTCTTGAACCATTCATACCTGTAACTGACCGGGTCTCTATTGAGGTCTATGCTTGGAACGGTCACGGCGCAGGTCAGGGCATCGGTTGTGTATGCCGGTGTGGGCGATATCGCAATCCCGGGTTTCGTCGGCGGCACATTCGGCCCCGGTATCGGGCTCGGAGTGGGAGTTATATCCGGCGTGGGTGTAGGAGCAACCGTCGGGGTCGGTGTGATCACATTATTGTCATGGCCCGGGGACGGGTTGTTGATTTCTATCCAGTCGAATCTTGAATCCGTGTCCACGCCGAGCGAAATGCGGCCAAGACTATGGCCGGGGGCGACATCCGGGACTGTTGCGTTGGGATCTGAATCTGTCTCAAATCCCGCTATGCTCAACTCATTGTTCGGCTCATCATAGATCACGCAGTCGATAACCACACCATTAACACCGAGGAGCCGCACCCCATCGGCGGGACTCTGGCGCGGGCGGCCTTCACCCCCCTCCGTGATATCACCGTTCTGAAATCTCAAGCTCCCTATGTAATCCGCCTGGACGCCAAAGCCGGGGATAGCGGGCGACTCGGCTACAACAAGGTAACTCTTTCCCCTAATCTGACTCCCTGAGGGGAATCGGGCCGTGTTCATGAACTTCACCGTGTCCCCCTGCCCCCCCGATGCCTGGATGACAAATCCTGAGACGTTGACCGGATTGTCTTCGCCATTGTAGAATTCGATCCATTCTTTCCCCGCATCATTTCCCGGAGCATCGTAGTACAGCTCGTTGATGACGAGGGCAGGATGTGAGGATGC
>JAPLCX010000100.1 GCA_026392035.1 Candidatus Auribacterota bacterium
GAGGCAGTACAAAATCAGGCCAGTGTTGGTAGCCTCATCACAATGAGATCGTTTGTTGTAGGGCATTTTAGGGGGGGGCGAAGTAATGTTAAACCAAAAATCGCGGTTTTTCCCCAGGAAGTGGCTCTGTGAGGGGAAGAGGACATCTTTTCTATCCCCCCGCACCCAAAACCTCTCCCCCCAGACATTGGGGGGAGAGGGAACAGTCATGGGGACATTTCTAATTTGGTAAGAAGGGGACATTTCTATTTTGGCTGGACAAGGGATGCACAAATGCTTTACCGGTGAACTGATTTATTGTACAATGGTGAGTGCTTATGAGGTGAGCTATGAAGATGGGTCAGCGGATTCTCATCATTGAAAAGGACGTACGGAGCCGTGAAAAACTCTATCATGTATGCCGCGCCATCAGCCCCGAAACCCACAAGGCCTCCTCCTGGGCAAAGGCCCAGGCGCATTTAAAAAAGCATTATCACGACATGATCATCATCGGCCTCACGACACCGCACCTCCTCAATATTGAGACGATCCGCCTCATCAGGCATTTTGGGCTGGATTCCTGCATACTCGTCAGTGGTCCTTTCAAAGATGTCAACAGAATCGTTGAATGCCTCTGCGCGGGGGCATACGATGTCATCCTTAAACCTATCAATGAGGAGTGGGCCAAGATAACAGTTACGCGGGCTATTGAGCGTAGAAGATTTTACGACGAGGCTCAGAAAAAAGAGCACTACTGGAGGCTGTCCATATTCGATGAACTCACCCGCATCCACAATCACCGATATTTTCATTACTCCCTCACCCAAACGCTCAGTTCCGCGCAGAGGTACCGATTCCCACTCTCTATCCTCATGATGGACCTTGATAATTTCAAATCATTTAACGACCGCTACGGACACCTCACCGGCGACGAAGTGCTCAGGGTGCTGGGGGCGTTTCTATCGAGGTCAATCCGCGCGGGCGATATAGTCGCCCGCTACGGCGGAGAAGAATTTGCGCTCATCCTTCCGCACACGCACAAGAGAGGCGCGAGGGCGATGGCAGAGAAAATACGCAGGGAGGTGGAAGCTCTAGAATTCAACCCCAAGGGGCTCGGCCCACCCGCGCACCTCACCGCCAGCATCGGCGTGGCATCGTTCCCACGAGATGCGCGGTCCAAGGATGATTTGTTGAGAAAGGCCGACAGTGCGCTCTACAAGGCCAAGCATAGAAACAAGAACACCGTATGCTGCGTGTAGAAGAAGCTATCAGGCAGTCGCGCCATCACGCGCATGAGCAGGAACACCGCATAAGTTAGCTCGCTGCGCTCGCTCACTAAATCCCCCGCCCGCCTCGCCTGAGCGAGAGCGATGGCGGGCAGGCGAATCCCAACTGTATTGAAATTCCGAGGCAGCAAAGATATCCTCATCGCCAGTATGAACTCACCCGGAAATCATCAAACTCGCCGCGATAGGGTTGTTCCCTGACGGTGAACTCGTCAACGCGCGCATCCGGAGGGCCATGGCGAAACCACTTTACCATTCGATCAACCGCTCCATCCTCCCCCTCGATGAGCGCTTCAATGCGCCCGTCGGGTATATTCCTCACCCAGCCCGAGAGACCGAGCTCCTCCGCCTTTCGCTGGGCGTAATAGCGAAAACAAACCCCCTGGACTATGCCCCCGGAAATGACGGATACGCGCTTCATGGCATTATGGCAACCACGACCCATGGAATTATACCGCTCTTCCCCGTGATCCTCAAGTGTGCCGTGCCTGGAGTTTCTCCATTTTTTAGAAACTAAGGTAATTTTTCACCACGGACCTGCCTGCCGGCGGGCAGGGACACAGAGAGCACGGAGAACCCACAGAGAAAGAACTACTGTAATGACCTATTGTTTAGGGTACTACGTTATCTCCGTGTCCTCCGTGCCTCCGTGGTGGATTATGCATTGGAATACACCTATAAAATAGGGTCTCCTGAAAAAGTATTTTTCGGATTGTATACGCGAGAGCACCGGCTATTATCTCCCCCTTCATACCTGAAAGAGACTTCCCCTCCCGCCCCTGGTCAGATTCTCTTCGCCGCCGTGGCCAGATTCATGCCCAGC
>JAPLCX010000101.1 GCA_026392035.1 Candidatus Auribacterota bacterium
GCGCCCCGGCGCAAGGCCCGAGAAGGGTATAGTGGCCGCATCGAGATTAATGATGTTCTCGTACAACTGGAAGTATTTTGCCTTCCCGTTGCTCAGGTACGGGGTCTTCTTGGTCGCGAGCTTGTTGCCGCTCACGATGTAGTACATCTTGCCCCCGGCATTGACGGCGATGTAGGGGAGGCACGGGACTCCCGCATAGGAGGTTCCATTGACCGTAACATCTATGAAGATGCTGAGGATGCCCGTTGGCGGCTGCACAGGATGCCCGAGCCTGATGTTGAACGGCACAAAGACGATGGGTGTGGCCGTGGGCGTTGATGTGGGTGCAGAAGGCGTCTCTGTCGGCGGCTCCGGCGTGTCCGTGGGCGTAGATGTCGGCGGCACCGGTGTATCAGTCGGTGTGCTTGTCGGCGGAATGGGCGTCTCTGTCGGCGGGATGGGTGTCTCCGTCGGTGGGATGGGTGTTTCTGTCGGCGGGATGGGCGTCTCGGTCGGTGTTATCGTGGGTGTAGGTGTTATCGTGGGAGTTGCAGTCGGTTCCTGTTCAAGGGAGTATATATTTTTATCACCATAGCCGGACCCGACATAAAGCCTGCCGTCACTCCCAAGCGCAGGAGAGGAATACACCTCGTACGCCGTGAGATAACTCCACGCCAGCCCGCCCGCTGAGTTCAGGCAGTATATATTTTTATCGCCATAGGCGGACCCGACATAAAGCCTCCCGTCACTCCCAAGCGCAGGAGATGAACCCACCTCGGCCGCCGCGCGATAACTCCACGCCAGAGACGGCACGGATGGGCCGGTGTAATCGCTCAGACCCGTGTGCCTTTCGTTGTAATGAAACATCGGCCAGGGGGAGCCCGGCTGGAGCTGCCCGCAGGCAGTGTAATTCACAAGAAGCGCCATGGCTGCAACGAGTGTAATAAATAAAACTTTTTCATAGCTCACCTCCCGACTGGGATGATGGTGGATTAAGCGAAGAAACGGAAAAACGAAGAAACCTTTTGAGAGCTTCATGCGACCCTCTTATGAATGAAGGATAGCATGTTCTCTGATAGGTCAACAGAAAATTCTCGAAAAATGCCGCTGTTTTCTTCGCTCTCTTTCAGCTCTCCGATTGTAATGTTCGGCCATGGTATCCTATCTCCTCCCGATGTTTCTTTACTTCTATATCCAATATCTGCGCCTTATTATCCAGCCTCTTCACCGCTTCAAATGTAAAATGGCGCTCCTGATCTAAACGCTTCAGGATAACCATTGTCTTATCCTGGCCTCCGAGGACGTCGTTGAACCTGTCATCCAACTCTTTTTTCGTCGCCAATTTCTTAAAAGCTTCCGTATGCTTTGAAACTTCTGTCGCAATCCTCTCAACGGCCTTTCCAACTGATTCAATTTCCATAGGTTACCTCTTTATTGTCACAACGAATTTGTGTTATTAGGTCACTCAAGCGCCACGTTACATATAGCACATCAGGAAGAAGCGTAACCTAACAAAATGCACTATCAGGATTATCTAAATATCGCCGTAACCCCTCACCCACGACATCCCAGACGTTTTATGCAATATTCTACCGCGCGAGCAACTGGCGCGTTATTCGCCCCAAGGACAAATAAGGATCTAACCGCTTGTGGGCATTGCCGTTACATACAACGTCTGCGGGGCGTGCGGTGGGTTGTATTGCGTGGCTTGGCTACTTATTGTATAATCCCCGCCCTATGAAAGACCGGTTCGACCAGATGATGGAGAAGTTCCTCGTCCCGCTCTCCGGCCTCAGCGGACGGGTCACCGACTCCACCTATTTCCTCAGGAAAGACGGGATCTTTGCATTCGCGCAGGGATATCACCACTCCGGAGGGGCGATCTCCGGCAAAATCATCTACTACCCCGCTAGGGGAGGGTGGGTGGACATCTTCGGGCGGGAATACGAGTGCATGCACAAGAGCTACCGGAACGGGAAGATGTATTCCTACACCAACCCGGACCAGCTTAAGAAGCACTACGAGATCTTCCCCGAACTCGTCCGCACCGCGCCCGTCGCGCCGATCATCAAGAACAACCTCCTGCTCCCCCTCAGCGATTTCGCCGGTTTCTTCGACCCGAAGAAGTCCTTCAGGCTCTGCGTGGAGCTCTATCCCAAGATCAGGGACGGGGTCGCCGCGGCGAGCGACATCCTCGGCGTCCCCGTTGAGAAAATGGGCCTCACCGGCTCGCTTCAGTACGGCCGGCTCGAGGAACATGATGACGACACCGACATCATCTTCTACGGCACGGTCGAGGAGAACTACGCGCTGATGCAGAAGATACGCCGGATTGTAAAGGAGGATTCGAAGCGCCACGTGCATGAGTTCGGCAAGTTCTGGCCGCTCCGCTTCTACCACTGCGGCATCCTCGTCTGCCCCTTTTTCGTGTACGGGCGCGAGGAAGAGATCCCGCTCCTGGACTGCGCGATCCGCGTGGTAAAGAAGCAGGCGACGATCACCGGGAGAATCGCCGACATCAGGCACTCAATCTACATGCCCCTCATCTTCCCCCTCGAGAGCGTGAAGCTCAACGGGGAATCACACGACCTCTTCACCCTGATCCTGGCCGACAGCTACGTGAGGGGCGAGTTTGAGGTGGGGCAGCGCGTCCGCGCGGTCGGCGAGCTTGTGCAGGTTGAAAAGGGGGATACGGGCTACCCCGCGCTCCTCGTGGCAAATAATTGGGACGTCACTACAGTGTAAAGTGAAAAGTGGAAAGTGTAGGAGGGTGAGGTTCATAGCTTTTCATTCTAAATGGTAAGTCGCCAAATCAAGCAATCTCCCAATCGCCTTTTCTCTCGATAGCTTGATAGCTCAATAGCCCATCACTTCTTCCCCACCGGCATCAAATAGAGCGGCTCTTCTTCCTTCTTCAGCCCGAGGACCTTCTTGACCTCACCGTCATTGAACGCCCCGACCGCGACGGTCCCGAGGCCAAGAGACTCAGCCTGGAGGTACACGTTCTCACCCGCGTGGCCGACCTCAATATCCACGTACCGCTGCGCCCTCCCGCCGTACCGGGATGCCGTCCTCGCATGCACCGCCGCGACCACGAGTGTGGCGGGCGCCTCCCTCACCCACGGCTGGCCAAGCGAGGCATCGCGCAGCTTCGCCCTCACATCCCCTTCCGCGGTGCGGACGAGCGTATGCCTCGCGGGAATGTAGCGATAGATACCAGCGGCGAGACCATTCACATTCCCAGCCACCAGGTAGATCTCGAGCGGATACGTTGCCCCGGCGGATGGCGCAGTCCGGAATCCTTCCGCGCGCATCGTAATCCCCTGGGCGGCCCACAGTAACTGCGATACCTCAGCCAGCGAGAGCGCTCCCTTTGCGTAGTCCCTCACCGATCTCCTGCGGTGCAACGCCTCCTCAACTGAGAGCTTCCCCTTGAGCGCAGGGGCCGGGAGAATGATCTCACTATCGGGACTCTTCCCCACGACAAGCCCCACACACGACAGCATGATGATCGTAAACAGCATGTCCATACCCACCTCTTTTCAAGTACTCTGTCATTTCAATCTGCTGGAGTTTACCCATGCGAAAGCAGGGGCGGGAGTGACACATGGGGCAACCTGTCATTCCCGTCCCGCTAAGCGGGAGGAATCAAGCTCTGTGAGAACAGATTCACTCGAGTTCTATTGCATTGATCCCTTGAGCGCATTAGAATTATAGCATGTTCAGAAAGATTATCCTCGCCGGCATCGTGTTCTTGATCGAGGCATCCGCCTGCGCCGAGACCCCGCTCCGGCTCAACGTGATCGAACATCGCCTCCCCAACGGCCTCGCGCTCCTCATGCTTGAACATCACCGGGCGCCCATCGTCTCCTGCTCGCTCTTCTATCGAGTCGGGTCGGCCAACGAAGAGCCCGGCTGCACCGGCATCTCACACCTCCTGGAACACATGATGTTCAAGGGGACACGCGCGATCGGGACGAAGGACTACGCGCGCGAAGAGCCCCTCCTCAAGAGGATCGAGGAGCTCCACGCGCGCCTCTCGGAATCAGGGCATGTGGGCGGTCATGAAGACGCGCTGCCGGTCCCCGCGCTTAAAGAGGAGCTCGCACGGGCCGAGCGCCAGGCGGATTCCCTGATAACCAAGAATGAGCTCTGGAAGGTATTGACGCGAGAGGGCGCTGAAGGTCTTAATGCGAACACCGGCCGCGACCGGACCCAGTACCTGTGCAGCGTGCCCTCCAACAGGCTCGAGCTCTGGATGCGGCTCGAGTCCGACAGGATGAGCAACGCAATCTTCAGGGAATTCTACAGGGAGCGAGAGGTGATACTTGAGGAACGCCGCCTCACGATAGACGACAGCCCGGACGGCGCTTTCGGCGAGGAGCTCTTCGCCACCGCATTCATCGCGCACCCCTACCGATGGCCGATTATAGGCTGGGCATCGGATATTGAGCACATCACTCCCGAACTGCTCCGATCGTACTACCGCCGCTACTACGCTCCCAACAATGCGATCCTTGTCATCGTCGGCGACATCCGGCCCGAGCACGTCGTCGCGCTCGCCAACCGTTATTTCGGCCCAATTCCCTCCCAGCCGTCGCCTCCCCACATCGTCACGCGGGAACCCGCGCAGCGCGGGAAGAGGGAGGCACACCTGAAATTCGACGCGTCCCCGCGCGTCTCGCTGGCGTACCACAAGCCCGCGGTCAGCGCGGACGACGATATCGCGCTCAACGTGCTCGAGAACATCCTCTCCAGCGGGCGGACCTCGAGGCTCTACAAGAATCTTGTCCAGCGGAAAAAGGTCGCGGTCGCGGCGACAGCCTCGTGCCCCCCATCGAAGTACCCCTCATTGTTTATCTTGTATTCCATCCCGCGCCGGCCCCACACCAACGAGGACGTTGAGCGCGCGCTGCGCGCGGAGATTGAGACGCTCGGCCGTGAGCCGGTGAGCGAGTGGGAGATGCAGAAGGCGCGCAATCAGATTGAAGCCGACTTCGTGAGGGGGTGCGAGTCGGCTCAAAACCTCGCGTCGCTCATCGGGACCTACGAGGCGCTCGACCGGTGGGAATACCTCAACAATTACATCCCGAAGATCAGGGCGGTCACCGCCGAAGACGTCATGCGCGTGGTCAACACGTACCTCAAGGAGGAGAATTGCACAAAGATTGCCATCCCCTAGGGGAGGGATAAGGGATACGGTGGAATGAGCATGAGGAAGATGTAAGAGATGAGCGTACAGATAAGAAGATTGAAATCAGGCGCGGATATGCATCAATTCACCTGCGGAGCCATCGCGTTCGCGCTCCTCTGCCTTTCCAGTATAGGGCTCGACGGATGCGCCGGGCGGGGGGGACCGGCGCGCCCCTCACCGCTCACATTGCCCCCCCTCACCTTCACGCCGCCAGAGCCGGAGCGGCTCACGCTCGCATGCGGAGCGTCGCTCTACCTGCTGCCGGATCACACGCTCCCCCTCTTCAGCCTGTACGCGGTCGCCCGGGCAGGCTCAGCCTATGATTCCCCCGGGAAGGAAGGCCTGGCCGCGCTGACCGCAAGCGTCATGCGCGCGGGGGGCACCACGCACGTGAGCCCAGACGAGCTCGACCTTCAGCTCGAGTTCATGGCGGCGGAGATCAGCACGGGCACGAGCGAGGACGCAGGCTCGCTCTCCCTCTCGTGCCTGAGCAAGGATACCGAAAAGGCCCTTGGCCTCCTGTGTGACATCCTCCTCAATCCCGCTTTCAATATTGAAAAGATCGATCTGCGCAAGGGACAGGTCCGCGAGGCGATCCGCCGCCGCAACGACGAGCCCGGCGAGATTGTTTCACGCGAGTTCGACCGCCTCGTCTACGGGTCCTACCCCTACGGCCATCAGGTGATCGGGGAGCCAGGGTCAATGGACAGGATCACGCGAGAAGACATCATCGCGTTTCACAGAGATTACATTCGGCCGTCGGGGATGATTATCGGTGTCGCGGGCGACTTCGACCGGGATACGATCGTGCGGATGCTCAACGGCGCCCTCGGCTCAGCACATGCTCCCCTTCCGCCTCCTCTGCCGCCCGCGCCGGACCGCGCGGAACGCACGGTCAACTACATCGAGAAAGACACCGAACAGGCCCATCTCATGGTCGGCCATCCGGGAATCAAGCGGGATAACCCCGATTACTTTCCGCTCATGGTCATGAACGAGATCCTCGGGGCGGGCGCCTTCTCGTCGAGGATGCTCGAGCGCATTCGCGTGAACGAGGGGCTCGCCTACCACGCCGCCACGCACTTCACCACGAACGTGCAGACCGGCCTCTTCTACGCGGTATGCCAGACAAAAGAGAAGACCGCAACGGAGGCGCTCTCCCTCATCCTCGATGAGATGGCGCGCATGTGCGCCGAGCGGGTCACGGGGGAGGAGCTCCAGAGGGCCAAGGACTCATTCATCAACAGTTTTGTGTTCCACTTCACCACCGCCTCGCAGATCGTGGCCCAGCGGGTCGACATTGATTTCTTCGGCCTGCCCCCCGACTACTTGAAAACCTATATCGCCCGCGTCTCAGCCGTGACAGAGGAGGATGTGCTTCGCGTGGCACGGACATACCTCCACCCCGAAAGGGCGACCATCCTGGTGCTGGGCAAAAAGAGGGAATTTGATCCTCCGCTTGAAAAATTCGGGCCGGTCAACGCGCTGAAACTGACGGACGTGAGCTCGGGGGAGTGAGCCGTCAGTCGCGGGGGGATATTCTCAGCACCCTCAATGTTTCACCACAGAGGCCACGGAGAAACGCAGGAGCACACGGAGAAAGGCATCTCCAGTGGTTATACAATTACAACCACAGATGAACACAGATATCAAAAACAGTTACTGATTTCCGATTTCGGGTTTCTGGAAACTGCATTCTCAAAAGGGAACGGAACAGGATTCACACAGATAGTGCATAGTAACTATTAAACTCAACATCTGTGTCAATCTGTGGTTAAAAATATAACGCCTAGCGGCTCCCGACATCGGCGAACTGCGCTCCGCCGCGCACGCGAATCTCATTCCCCTCGCGGATGGCCGTGGCCCACCCCTCACGCACGGGAGCAAGCCACTCCATGGCGCCGAGCAGCTGCCGGGCGCGTGCGAGCATCTCCCGCTCGGCCTGTCTCTCCACGAACGGTGTGACGATCGAAAGAATCTGCGTGAGGGATGCCGCAGCGCGCGCTGCGGCGCTCCCCCTCACCATGAAGTGCGCCTGCGCGGGCGCCATCCAGCTCTGGGGGGAGGGAGCTTTCTCACCATCCAATTCACCGAGGATGGAATCCGCCGTCGCGATCAACAGGCGGTCGCCATACATCGCCAGGGTAGGTTTGTAGAGGCGTTCAATGGGATCTCCCGTTTCCACGAGACAATAGGGCTCTCCCTCATGCCGCTTCAGTTCAACATCGAGGGGCTTCTTTGTGCATGCCATTTGCCTGCCGTCCCGGCCGACGAGACGGATCCTCGCGCCGTGCGCGAGATTGAGAAACCGGCCGATCCTCTCTCTGGCCAGGAGGCGATCACTCACGAGGAGCGAAACCGCCGCGTGCACCATGCCGTTCTCATCCTGATAGAGGAGGAGGGAACAGTCATTACCCAGCCACGAGAGCGAGAAATGATCAGCGGGGAATACGGTCGTCCCTCCTCGACGGACAAATTCAATCGCTTCGGCGCCGCTCCTCCGGCGAAATTGTCCGAGTAGCCCCTGGGGGTCATAGCGGCTCCCCGCGTAGAGGAGGCCCCGGTGCTCCATGAGTCGGGTCAGAGGATCTGCGACGGCCTCCCGCCGGCTCGCTCCACGCAACTCCTTCACCGCCGCTTCCTCCCGGGCGAGAATAGAAACTTCTGTCCCCAGACGGTTCCCCTCCAGATAGAACGTTCCTCGCAGGCGCCTCCAGCCCCCGGCAATCTCCCGCAGCCATTCCCGGAGATCCCTCATCCGGGCCCATGCCTCCGCCGCGCCGGCTGACGGGAGCGCGTCCGCACGGGTATCCAGATAATCGCTGAGCTCCTGGAGATCAGCGAAGAAGCCGCCGCCGGGGCGTTCTCCGTGCGGCCTCTCTGCGGCTGTGCCTTTCCCGAATAACGTGAGCGCGCCGCGCTCCCGCCCCGCCATGAGACTGTCAATGCGTTTCCAGAACTCCCCGCCGGAACCTGTCGTGGCGACGGCCAGGTCGCCTATCAATGTGTAGCTGAAGCGCGGGGTTTTCCGCTTCAGATCCATAACCGTCGTCACCCCGAGCATCCCCTCCCTCCGGCTCTCCAGCTTCTTCTCCCGCCCAAAACGCAGACGCGCGCGGCAGTGCTCCCACAGATGGAAGCAACGCGTTTTAAATCCGATGCGGCTCCAGACGGCCCCGGACAACATCCCTCTGTCGAGGTAGAGCGCGAGCACGCAATCACGGCCGAGCACCTCAGGCCAGTACGGGTTGTCCAGGCGTTCCCATACTTTCGTGAATCGTTCGTCCCCGGCACGGATTTCATCCATCGGGTAGATGCCGCCCTCGCGGACATTCTTCACGAACGACGATCCCTCGCACCCGCGCCACACGGATGCGAGGCCGCGGACGCGCACGCACGCGACCATCCGCTCCGCGGGGACCAGGTCGAACATGGAGGGGACCGCACGCCGTGGGAAGACATAGACGCCGGCTGCGATCACCGCGCACACCACCACCGCCAGCAGTGCGGCGAGAGTCCGTTTTGCGTTTGACTTCACCATGGGCACATGATACATTCTGATGAATATTTTTTCAATCCGGAATGCGTGAGCACCTCTGATCCATCGGCAGCAGAACAGATTATGTGATGTAAGGAGACCAGCCAGTGAAAAAAATAATCGCGTGCGTGCAGCTCTTCTTCTTTGTGTTCTTATTCGGCTGCGGGGGGATGATGACCCCCCCTCCGCCGTTGACCTTCAACCAGCCCCTCTCGAAGCCGTTCGGCCACGCCCTCGCCATCGGCAGGTTCACGGATAAGAGCTTCGCGCGATACTCGCTCTTCATCACGGGGAGCGACCTCCAGGATCTTTTCCAGTATGAGCTCGAGAAGAATCACGTTTTTATGAATGTCTTCAGCGTCTCCGTTGACAAGAAAGACGACCGGCGGGCTATTGAGAAAAAAGCGCTTGAGGGGAAGGCCAACCTTATCATGGAAGGCGAACTCAGCGAGTCGGTGTGCAAGTTCATGGGGAGCAGCGAGCTGGGCATTCCGATGTACCTCCTGATCGGGACAGTACTCGGATTCCCCTTGGGCTTCAACATCAAGGCGCAGACATGGCAGGGGGGGGCGGAGGTGATCTACCGCATCAGGGACATCAAGACGGAGAAGGTCCTTCTCGCCCGCAGGGTGCAGGCGGTGGCGTACAGGAATTTCAGTATATGGGAGGAACGCACTGAGCGGCAAACCAACAAAAACTTCGTCCGCCGCATGCTCACGCCGCTCGTCATGCAAAACCTCAAGACGGCGGTCGTCAAAGATGTCATTTCCAATTTCAAGGACTAGACTTTGGGTAGTTCGGATAGCTTATGCCTCTTCGCAGGTAAAAGAGGTTCAATAATGAGGAAGATTCATATTTCAGCTCTTGCGCTACTCACCTGCTTTTCTAGCAGCTTTGCGTACCAACTCACAAAAGACAGTGTAACGATTGACATGCGGCTCCCTCTGGGATTGGAAGGGCAAAAATACCTTTCTGCCGGAGACGGGGTCTCGGTAGGATTGACGTTGAAGGGTCAATCCACCAATCTGTATGATGGATATCTTGCAGTGGTAACCCCACCAGGGCGGATTTTCTACTATCCAAAATTTTCAACGGCTCCGGCCCCCTGCGCTACTTCTTTCCGGGTTAATGGAACAATAGAGCATACAGAAACTCTTCACCAGATCAACGGAGAAGAAGCGGAAGGCGAATATGCAATTTACTTTGCCATCGTGCCGGCCGGAACGCGGAGGAATCTTCAGAGCCTCATCAAGAGCACCGTGGCGTACGCAAAAAACACGATCTACGTAAATCCTACAGTAGAAGGAACAGTCGCGCTGAAATCAAGTAACGCATTTGTCAAAATCTACGATACCTATTGGGGTGGCCTACTCGGGTCAGGCCCTATAGATTATTCCGGCAATTTTAAAATCATCCTCTCCGGCAGATACAGCACACCTTCCTTTACCAGCACAGTGTGGATAAAAGTAGAGGCGAGTGGATTCTATACCATATTAAATGGTCACTATCCCTACACCCAGAAAGGTCTCTCTTTTTCTTTGGATCCACTTCCCGCTGATACAACATTGAGCGGGGTACTTTACTGCGACGCATGGATCATCGGCCCTTACTATGTTCAGGATGCCGTGTTGGAGCTCCTTTTACAGGACGTCGTCATCGCGAGCGCTCGCTCAACTTCCTCGGGACGATACGATTTTAAATCAGTTCCACCCAATAACTATCTTTTGAGAGTTACGTATCTAGACCATGTACCCGGGCTCCCCCCCACGTATCTGAAAAAAGAAGTACCGGTGACCGTCGGAGAGGGAGTGAACTACCTGGATGTTGACTGCCTGCCATCGGTGATTCCGATGAAGCCGAACATCTATCTTTATCCGATGGATACACAACTCGTACGGGTTTCATTGGAGTTTCCGATGGGAGGAGAGTTGATTCAATCGATACCACCGTATGGAAATGGTTGGGGGGTTGAAGTTACCCCCGATGGCAAAATAGGCGGCATTTATGATTACCTCTTTTACGAATCCCTGAATGCCGACACCTACCAATACGAGCATGGATGGTGCATTGCAGGGGATGATATGGAGGCCCAGTTGCGTGATAAACTCGGGCTGATGGGATTCAGGGGGAGAGAGATGGACGATTTTATCAGCTACTGGATTCCACGCCTTGTGGGAAGCGCATATTATCTGATCTATCCCCAGTTCTCTGAAGATATCGCGAAGTCAACGAAGCTCGTCATCGATCCCCCGCCTGACTCACTACTGAGGGTATTCCTTCGCATTATTCCTGCTCCGATCCAGATTGATATCGCACCACCACACCTGACGCCATTTACCAGAAGCGGATTCACTGTTGTCGAGTGGGGTGTGGTTTTATAGAACATCCAACAGGGCCGTAACTACTGGCCCTGAGGGACCGTCTTCATCTGCTGGGGAGCCTGGCTGCCCGCAGGTGGCTTTCCGCCCCCCTTGTAGGAATCGGCGAAGCTCTTGCCTACCCCTGACCAATCTTTGCTCGCCTGGCCGAGGTCCACATTCACGCAGCTCGTAACCGCCAGAACTGCAAGCGCCAGTACGACGAATAGAATGAATTTCATTCCTCACCTCCGTGATACTAATCCCACCTACAAGGTGGACATAATGTCCACCCCTGGAACACAACTGCTGCTCACACGCCCTTTCCCGCAGGCGATTTCTCTGCGCCTCCCCCATGCGCTTTTTCATCCTTCGCGTATGGACAGCCGCCGGGCGGTGGCCCCAGGGGCCGGGGGGGAGAGGGGACAAAATTCACAGGTCCCAGACGGCGCATTTCGCTCACCAGGTCGGCCATCGATTGCTTCTTTGCCGTGGAGAACCTTGAGTAGACTTTGCTCAGACGCCTGCTGCCGCAGGAAGCGCATCTCCTGCGCCAGAAATTCCACGCATCCGCCTTCTCCATCAGGGCGGTCACCTTCCCGCAGCGACTACACTGGTATTCGTATATAGGCATAGTCTGAAAATCCCAAATCCAAAATCCCAAATCCCAAAAAAATATTTCATGAATCCCTCTAAATACGAAATACTAAATATTAGATACGGTTTTAAAAGCAGCCGAGCTGGCACGATCGTATCTTTATCCCGAGCCTGCTGGCCACATCACCGAGCGAGCGCGGAGGGACCCCAAGTTCCTCAGCCAATCTCAGCGCAGCGGTGCAGGCGATGCCCCCCTCCTTGCTCTCCTCCATAAGTCTCAGCACCAGGAGATCCTCGTCCATCGCACGCTCTTCTCTTTTCACACGACTCACCACTGTGAAATCCCCGACCACATTATACTAGCTCAGGCCGCATTCCGCAATGTGCCGCAGGTGTCTCAGTCTGTGTTCTCCCCCTTCAACCTTACACCTTCGGCTGCAGCATGCTTCTCAATATCTCGAGATTCCTCCTGTCCTCCGCCATCCCCGTGCCCTTCGGCGTTTCGAGAACCATTGGCACTCCCGCGAAGCGCCGATCGCCGAGCAGAATTTCAAACGCCCGTACGCCCAGCGTCCCCTTCCCGATGTGCTCGTGCCGGTCGAGACGAGAACCGAGCGGTCCCTTGGAATCATTCAGGTGAAAGGCCATGATCCTTCCGAGGCCGATGACTCGGTCGAACGCTTTCATTGCCCGCCCGTACGCTTCCCCTGTTCGGATATCGTAACCGGCCGCGAAGACATGGCAGGTATCGAAACACACCCCCAGCATCCCCGGCCGCTCGACCGCCGCGATGATCTCCGCGAGCTGCTCGAAGCGCCATCCCATGCTGCTGCCCTGGCCCGCGGTCGTTTCGAGAAGGATCTTCGGTGTTCCCTCGGGGCATCCGGCGAGTGCCTCGTCGAGACTGCCGGCAATCTTTTTGATCCCCTCGCGCTCCCCCGCGCCGCCGTGAGCGCCTGGATGGAGCACGATGAACGGGAGGTCCAACTCAGCGGCGCGTCGCAGCTCTTCCTTGAGTGAAGAGACCGATCTCCACAATACTGTGCGATCGGCAGAGGCGCAATTGATGAGGTACGATGAGTGGGCGAATATGGGGCCGATGCCGCTCATTTCCCGAGCGGCCGCGAAGCGGCTGCGCTCCCCCGGGTTGAGCGAGCGCATCTTCCACTGGACATTACTCTTGATGAAGATCTGGATCGTGTCGCAGTGGAGGCGGTATCCGCGGAGGACAGCCTGATCGACTCCCCCCGCAATAGACATGTGGGCGCCAAGGAGCGGCGTCAGGGGTGAATGACCGGACGGCATGCGATTCTCCTCTGTAGTCCGGTTCCGTAAGGACACACTGCTCACTTCGGCAGGACGGTCGCACGCGGTTCCGAGAAGACGAATTCCCTGGTAAAATAGGGATCGTAGTTGCCCGGCAACGGGTAGAAAAAGAGGCCGGTTTCGAGGACCCCCCCGATGGTCCTGAGGATCGTCATGGCGGTACCCTTGAGCGGCCCCCAGGTAGCCCCCAGAAGATATCCCCTCTCTCTGGTAATCTCCATAGGGCAGTAAATCATTTCGCCCCAGCCCGTCGTGATATTGACGAGACCCCGTCCGAATTTGCCGCTCGCGCGCTTCGTCACGGTATCCGCGGTCTCAATATCCGCCCGCGCAGAGGTAATCGCAATGAATGCGCACAGAACCGTTGCCAGGCATATGCCGGTGAGCCACTTCTGCATTCTCATATCTGTGCTACCTCATGACAAAAAAATCGCCGCGGATCTTCCCCGACGGCTGAAATCATAACACACCCCTCTTTCGGAGGTCTAATCCTTATTTCGTCAATTTCCATCCCCGAATCTTGTCGAGATTTTCATAATCGGTCATGTCATAGTGAATCGGCGTCACCGATACCGCGCCATCTCTGAGCGCAGCGCTGTCGGTCCCTTCCTCCTCGTCGGTCTCCATCAGCTCCCCGCCGAGCCACCAGTAGGCGCGCCCCCTCGGGTCAACGCGCCTGTGGAATTCTTCAGTGAACCTGGCCATCCCCTGCCGCGTCACCCTTACGCCGCTTATCTTATCTTTTGAAACCACAGGCACATTGACATTGAGTAGTGTCCCCGGCGGCAAGCCCTTCCGGATGACAGACTGCGCCAGACGCCCCGCGAACTCGGCGGCATACCCGAACTCCCTCGATGTAAAGCTGTCCAGGGAAATGGCGAAGGCCGGAACCCCAAGCATGGTCGCCTCCGTGGCCGCAGAGACGGTGCCAGAGTAGATGACGTTCATCCCCGTGTTCGGCCCCTGATTGATGCCCGAGATCACGAGGTCTGGGCGGTGCGGCAGGAGAGAATTGATTGCGATCTTGACGCAGTCCGCGGGCGTCCCCGACACCGCCAGGCCATAGAGCTCCCCATCCTTCCGCACCTCGCTCACCCTCAGGGGGTCAACAGTCGTGATGGCGTGCCCCACCGCGCTCCGCTCGAATTCCGGCGCGATGATCGCCACCTCTCCGATCTTCTTTATCTCGAGGTAGAGCGCGTACAGGCCTGGGGCGTTGATTCCGTCGTCGTTCGTCAGGAGAATATTCATCTATTTCGTCTCTCGCACAGGAGCACCAATGAACCATCCTTCCTTTTCTCAGCCGAAGATAACATATCCCAGGAATGGAATGAAGGAGTTTTGATTGCCATTGCCCCTTTGCGCCGTAATGCATCTGCGTCCAGAGAGGTGGCAACGCAGTTCAACTCTCAACAATAAACGTCACCGGCCCGTCGTTGTCTATCTTCACAAGCATCTTCGCGCCGAACCGGCCGGTGCGCACCGTCAACCCTTCCTCTCGCAGGCAGGCTATGAATTTCTCATAGAGCGCTTCTCCCTTGGCAGGATCGGCCGCCTCGGCGAAGCTCGGGCGCCGGCCCTTGCGGCAATCCCCGTAGAGCGTGAACTGGGAGACCACGAGCGCCTCGCCGCCGGTCTCCTTGAGCGAGAGGTTCATCTTGCCCCCCTCATCTTCAAAAACGCGCAGGTGTGCGATCTTCCCAGCGAGATAGACGGCATTGGCCTCGCTGTCATCCGCCGCCACGCCGAGGAGGATGAGCAGGCCTGCCCCGATCTCACTGACAGTCTCTTTTCCCACATGGACTGCCGCCTTTTTTACCCGCTGTATCACCGCTCTCATAACTCGATCCCGCCGTCATCAATTGTGCTTGCTTTGGTTGCAGTCTATCAAATAGAATAAGTTAGGTGGCATAAGAAACGCTGATTATCGCACTATCGTATAAAATCTGTTCAACTGCAGAATACACATAAAACTAACTGTTAGCGAGATACGATGATACAAAAAAGTGAATTCTCATTTCGCAGGGATCGCCGGAAAGCGACCAGACTTCCTAAAAACGAGATTCTTGACGATCTCCGTCGCTTTAGCGGAGTTTGTGGAAAGAAATCATTCACAACAAAAGAATATGACGCTTGGAATAAAAAACGTTTGACATCAGCTACGATAACGAGACTATTCGGCAACTCGTGGTCTAAAGCTATGACGGAAGCAGGTTTGAAGCCTACTCGAGTTTGGAAAAAAGACGTCTGGGAGATGATTGGGACTTTCAAGCAATGTTGGATGGATCTTGGAAGTGAGCCAACGGGAGAACAGTTTAAATCATACTTGAAGCGAGTGAGTTCACCTTATAAATGGTCGAGCTATAAAGGTTATTTTGGCAGTCTAGGTCGACTTGCTCAGCGCATTGAAGACCACCTAGCCGGAAAGATATCTGATGATCAACTGTGTGAGCGCCATGCCCCGAAGCAAAAGCGGCGATCAGTCCCCCTTGATGTGCGTTATTCCATTCTAAAACGAGATGGAGAAAGGTGTGTTCTCTGCGGCGCTTCGCCTAAGTACACAGTATCATAAATATGATGACATATAAATATTGCTTTTCAAGAACGGATGCGGCACAATACGAAGACAAAGAAGGAGGCGTATTGTGCCCAGAACAAGCCCATTCAAGATTATACTCTCTTCGGAAGAAA
>JAPLCX010000102.1 GCA_026392035.1 Candidatus Auribacterota bacterium
TACACTACGTAAAAGAACCCCCGATGTCGCTGTCGCTTTCAAACGAGGCTTGGATAAACTTGCCGAAAACCCGTCACTTGATCCTTATGTTGCCCTTTTCGAACTAAACTCATCCTGACCCTACCAAAACTGACCCATTACGTTATTTTGAAGCAGGATGACCGCACAGCCAGTTTTCCGAGCCTTTCCAGGCGAAGGCACGCGCAGGGTGTGCACGGAAGCGACGTTTTGACACTGTGGACGCCAGTGCCGGGTGTATCGTATAGGCAGGTTGCGGGTCAGATTATGGGAGGGGCACGGGGGAGTGACCTTGTGGGGTGCACCTGATTCTGTAATCAGAAATAGCTGCCCTCATAGCCTCTTCCGCGAGCGCAGTGCAGTGGCGCTTTGAGTGTGGAACCCCGCCGAGGGCTGCGGCGATGTCATCGCTGGAGATTCGAAGAATGTTTTCGAGCGTTTTCCCTTTGATCAGTTCCGTCAGTATGGAACCGGCGGCAATTATCACGCCGCAACCGACCGCTGTGCAGCGTGCCTCAGTAATAACCCCATCCTTGACCCGGATATACATTCGCAGACCATCGCCGGAATCGAGATTGCCAGAGGCGCCGGTCCCATCGGGCTTTTCTATTACCCCACTGTTCAATGGATGCTCAGAGTGCTCAAGAATGACGGGGCTATAGCGATATTTGATCTTCCTGCTCATGATACTGTATGCCGGTGAGATCGCTCGCAATCGCTCCACTACCTTGGGCACTGTTTCGATGACATAGGCGACCTCCTCGGCTGTAGTATATCTCCCCAGGGATAGCCTCAACGAGCCCTGTGCGAGATCATCGGGGAGTCCGATTGCCCGCAGCACGTGAGAGGGCCGGTGTGTGGAGGAGGTGCATGCTGACCCCGATGAGCAGGCAATACCCATCGCATCCAGGTTCATGAGAATTGCCTCGCCGTCAACCGATTCAAATGAGATATTCACGATATTAGGAAGCCGAGTGGTAGGATGGCCGTTCAGGCGCACACGCTCAATTCGCGTGAGAATCCCTTCTGCTAGTTTATCTCTTAGCCCTGTCAGGTATTCCATTTCACCCTGCAGCTTCCTGCCGGCCACCTCGACCGCTTTCCTCAAACCGACGATTCCCGGGACATTATACGTGGAGGCCCGCCGTCCCATCTCCTGATCCCCGCCTCGAATCTGCGGCGCTATCTGCGTGCCCTTCCTGACGTAAAGGAACCCCACCCCTTTGGGACCATAAAGTTTGTGGCCCGAAACGCTCAGCAGGGACACTCCTAGCTCATCTACGGTAAACGGCAGATGCGCGAAGGTCTGTATCGTGTCAGAATGGACATAGATTCCCATTTGACGGGCAATATCAGAGATCGGAGAAAGCGGCTGAAGGGTGCCTATCTCGTTGCTTGCATGCATGATCGAGATAAGGATTGTCTGATCGGTAATGGCTTTTCGCACTTCCTCGGGATATAGCACACCATACTGATCAACCGGAAGATAGGTAATACGAAAACCGTTTTGTTCGAGAAATGCACAAGGTTCCAGCACGGAATGATGTTCAATAGATGAGGTGATAATATGCCTGCCTTTGTGTGCAAGGGCATAGGCGACACCGATGATCGCCAGGTTGTTGCTTTCAGTTCCTCCAGAAGTGAAAATAATTTCTTCCGGGAGCGCTCCCAGAAAAGAGGCGATTAGTTCCCTTGCGTGCTCAACCGCCAACCCGGCCTCCTGGCCGAAGGAATGTGGGCTCGATGCATTTCCGTATATGCTGCCAAAGTAAGGGAGCATTGCCTCCACCACCTCGGGATCAGTTGGAGTAGTTGCCGCATAATCGAGATAGATCTTCTTCATCGTGAGCCCGCCGTCTTACGGTGTATTTCCCCCGCGATGCGCGCGAGCATCCGTCTATGAGCGCTACAGAATTCGCCATGCCCCATCTGCGCGCGGATCATATCCTCCTGCCAGTGCGCGTTGTACAGCCGGCACCTTTTCCTCATGCAGAACGGATTGCCGGTCATGAAGAAAAAGAGAGCCTGGGCCACGTAGCCTTTGATAACCTCGGTGAGGCGGGGGTCGCCGTAGTCAATGAACTGACCCTTGAATCGTTCGGCGATCCGGTGCGCTTCCCTGTCCCAGATGCCAAGGCGTGCATACCGCTGCTTGTAAAGGTAGTACTCCCGCGGTTTCGCGGGCCCCTCCACTATCCCGGAGGTGGAGATGATCGAGGGAAAACTGTAGATGCTCGTCCGGATGTGCGGCCGGTTGCCCTCGCCGGGGGTCGCAAACAGCCTCGAGGTGAGGATGATGTCGCACGTGCCCTCCTGCATCGGGCCTCTCACGGCATCCAGTGCGTCCTGGGTCGCGATCATATCGAGCGCCAGCCCACGCATTGCGACGACGCGCTTCTTCAATATAATGTGGCGTATTTTCCCGATGCCGAAATAGTTCCTGATAAAATCCCCGAGCGCGGGAATACGTACCCCCTCTACCCGTTCATCATAAAGGCGCACTACAGTCGGAATGCGTAGCTCACATTTCATCTGCGCTTGAGAATGTTGAGGATGATCTTTGCGGCCTTCTTCCCGGAAAGAAGCATTGCTCCAAAGGTGGGACCCATTCTCGGAAGACCGAAGGTCGTCGTCACGCTCATCCCACACACCACCAGCCCGGGGTGCACCTCTTTTGTATGTTCGATCACCAGATCCTCGGAGCGCTCAACCCACATAGCTCCGAATCCGGGAGTTTTGATCAGGCCGCGTTCTTCCAATTTCTTTACCACACACGCGTCGTGCCCGGTGGAATCCACCACCACCTTGGTCTCAAGGGCAACGGGATCAACGCAGGTGATCTCCCGAGGTAGTGCGCTCACCGGAGTCCAGTTGACCACGACACCCGCCACGCGGTTATCCTCGCGCAGCACCAGATCGTCAAACACAGTCATATTGGCAAACTTCACTCCCGCATCACAGGCGGATGCGATCAGTTTTGAACAGGCGTGGGGCCCGTCTGCAACGTAGAGACCCTTGGTATATTCTGTGAAAGGAATATCCAGCTCCCGTAAGGCCTCCTGCCCCGGTGATCGCACCGTCAATTTGTTCATAAGATACCCGCCAATCCAGAAACCACCGCCCAAATAGTTATTCCGCTCGATGATGAAGGTCTTTACCTTTTTCCTGGCCAGATCCCTTCCCGCCATGAGTCCCGAGGGCCCCCCGCCTACAATAATCACGTCGGATTCCACGTATTCTATGAACTGTTTCGCGAATTCCTCGACGATCGCGCGCGTCACCTCTTTCTCTCCCACCTGACTGAAGATCCTCTTCTTCGCCATTGCTTCCCTCCTTTGGTTGCGATATGAATGAACGTATTGGAATAATCGTTTCCTGCCTATGCGCGACATTGTCGCTCATCCTCATCGATCAGCGATCTGATAGTGGAAGAACGCCCGCACAAAGGACAGTCCGGATTCTTCTGTAAGGAAATTGTGTTGAACTCCATAGCATATGCGTCCATGATGAGCAGCCGGTTGGTGAGCAGCTTCCCCACGTTGAGCAGATACCGCAGGGCCTCCGCCGCTTGAACGCACCCGAGAATGCCGGCCACAGCCCCCAAGATCCCGGCTTCCTGGCATGTGGGAACGAGATCCGGCGGCGGAGGAGCACTGAGCAGGCACCGAACGCATGCTGACCCGGGCACATATGTCATCGTCTGTCCTCCAAACCGCACGACCCCGGCATGAGAAAAAGGCTTCTTCAGGAAATAGCACGCATCGTTGATCAAAAATTTAGTCGGAAAGTTGTCCGCCCCATCAATAATGAAGTCATACCCTTCAATAATACTGGAGGCATTCGCAGCCTTCAGACGCTCTTTGAGGGCGATCACATTCACATCAGGGTTGAGCGCTGCTATTTTCTCCCGAGCTGACCGCACCTTGTCTTTTCCCACATCCCCTGAGAAATGAATGATCTGACGCTGGAGATTATTAGGTTCAACCTCATCGCTGTCCACGATGCCGATCGTACCCACCCCCGCCGCTGCCAGATAGAGGATGGCGGGCGAGCCGAGACCTCCAGCACCAATAACAAGCACCCCGGACTCCAGCAGCTTCCCCTGACCCTCAATGCCGATCTCTCTGAGAAGAATGTTCCTGCTATATCGCTCACATTGTGCTTCGCTCATCTTCATGTGCGTGCGCCATCCTCCATTTTCAACTTAGAAATAATGACGATCACAACGACCTGATTGAACGCAATCTGTTGACCGTTTCAGCGAGCTTATCCAGGAAATAGTCTATATCATCGGCGCCCGTGAACCGGCCGAGCGAAATCCGTAATGCCCCTATCGCTTGCACAGGATTGCGGCCGATAGCGGTCAGCACATGAGAGTACTTCTGCTGAGCTGATGAACAGGCTGAACCGGTTGATACGAAAATGTTTTTCTTATCCAGTTCCAGTAACAGGTTCGGAGCCTGACCTTCAAAGCCTTCAAAACCGATATTCACGTTTGTGGGAAGGCGATGGTGCCTGTGGCCGTTCAGATAGGAGACAGGTATGTCGTTAGAGATTGTTTCGATGATGTGGTCGCGCAAAGCCTGCAAACGCGGCATCTCAGTACCAATTTCATCCATGCATAACCGGGCAGCCTTCGCAAAACCGACGATTCCAGGAACATTCTCGGTCGCAGAGCGCAGACCGGATTCCTGTCCTCCGCCATGCTGCCACGGCATAATGGACACCCCGGCGCGGATGTACAACGCGCCGATTCCCTTGGGGCCATAAATCTTATGGCCATTGATGGTTGCCAGGTCAATGTTCATGCTCTGAACGTCAAATGGAATCTTGCCAAAAGATTGGCACGCATCCGTGTGAAAATACACCCCTCGTGCGCGGCACAATTTCCCTATCTCCTCAATCGGCTCGATCACTCCAATTTCATTGTTTGCGTGCATAATGGAGACCAGGATTGTTTCCTGGCGTATAACTTCTTGTAACCGATCAAGATCGATCAGCCCTTCTGAGTTCACCGGCAGATAGCTTACATCAATGCCTTGCGTCTGGAGCCACCTGCAGGAATTGATAACACAGTCATGTTCAATCGCTGACACAATGATGTGATTGCCCTTGTGGCGATTGGCAAACACACTCCCTTTCAAGGCAAAATTGTTGGATTCAGTGCCGCTGGATGTAAAAATTATTTCTTCGGACCTGCTGGCATGAATGGCAGAGGCGACCTCGCCCCTCGCTTCCTCAACCGCTTCGCGAGCCTCACATCCCTTGCGATGGAGACTGGAAGGGTTCCCGAATTTCTCTAGAAAAAAAGGGCGCATCGCAGCAAGTACGCGCTCGTCAACAGGTGTACTGGCCGCATTATCAAGATAGACGGATCTCATCGGCATTCTCCTCCTATGTTCGAAGAGTTGACAAGACAATTTGAGTCGCCATCGCAATCAAATGTTTCCCTTTTCTATAATCATGCGATATTCGCCTTCAGCAGTGATGTCTCTGACAATCGTGCGATGATTCCGCCACCGATAACCATGTCATCTTTATAGAGAACAGCTGACTGTCCGGGAGTAACGGCAAATTGAGGTTCCTTGAATTTCATGTGGATCATGTTTCCATTTGCCGGCGCCACACTTGCGTCGCATTCTGGATGAAGGTATCTGATCTTCGCCTTGACATTGAGGGGATTAACCAGCTTTTCTATAGCCACATAATTCAACCTGTCGGCATAAGCTTCATCCTGATATGCCTCTTCTCTTCTGCCAACAGTGATTGCGTTTTCCCTTTGATTGATAGCGATTACATAAAGGGGCGCTTCAGAGGATATCCCGAGCCCTTTCCTCTGGCCGATGGTATAAAACATAATTCCTTTATGTTGTCCCAATACCTTCCCCGCCTTGCTTAAAATCGGCCCGGGATTTACCATTTGCGGCATACATCCCTGTAAAAAATCTGCATACCTATTATCTGAGATGAAACAGATTTCCTGGCTATCCGGTTTATCTGCTACAGGCAATCCAAGCTCTTTAGCCTTCGCTCTGGTCTCCCTCTTGGTGAACTCCCCTAAGGGCATCAGCGTGTGTGCGAGTTGCTCTTGAGTCATTGTGTAGAGTACATACGATTGATCTTTATTTACGTCGATTCCCTTTTTAATAATATATCGCTTTTTATTTTTGTCCCATTGTATCCGGGCATAATGGCCCGTGGCGATAAACTCCGCCCCCATCTCCTTTGCCTTACTCAATAAGGCGTCGAATTTTATATATTGATTGCACCTGATACAGGGGTTGGGAGTTCTTCCTTCGGAATATTCCTTGCAGAAATCGATAATCACCTTTTTCCTAAATACATTCCCTAAATTCACCACATAGTGCGGTATTCCTAGTATATTGGCCACTCTCCTTGCGTCTTCTATCGCGCTCACGCCGCAACACCCTCCCGTATCTTTTGTGTATTCCCATAGCTGCATAGTTATGCCAATGACTTCATAGTCTCTCTTTTTTAACAGTGCCGCGGTTACGGAACTGTCCACGCCGCCACTCATTGCCACAACTACTTTTTTAGGCATAGTATCGCCTGGATGGGGCTGATATAAGGCGTCCGGATTTCCTATTTTTCCCATATCATGCAATCCGCACTGGATTCACGGGCTGTAGCCCCAAATCAATTATTTCAAGGATGTCTTCCTCCGGATCTCGTCCTTTCGTAGTCAAATAATCTCCAATCATTGTTCCATTCGCTCCAGCCAAATACATCAACGGCTGAAGACTCCTGAGATTCTTTTCTCTCCCGCCGCCAACTTTGATGTGCTTATCGGGCAGCACAAATCGAAAGAGCGCAATAATTTTTAAAATTTCTAAGGGAGGGAGCAGAGGCATGTTTTCAAGAGGGGTCCCGCGGATGGGATTTAAGAAATTTAATGGAACCATATCTACATCCAGATCTCTCAGCGCAAAAGCAAACTCCACTCTTTCTGAAATGCCCTCTCCCAACCCAAATATTCCTCCGCAGCAAATCTGGAGTCCCGCCTCTTTGGCGATCGCTATTGTCTTTAGTCTTTCCTGATAGGTGTGCGTCGTACAGATATTGGGGAAAAAGCCTTCCGCCATCTCAAGGTTGTGGTGGTAGGTGTGAAGACCGGCTTCTTTAAGCATTAAAGCTGATTCTTCATCCAAAGAGCCCAGGGAAGCGCACCTATTAATATTTACATCTTTGGAAATCATTTTTATCGATTCACAAATCTGCTCCAACTCCTTTTTGCTCTTAATCCTCCTCCCGCTGGTTACAATTCCAAACCGATTTGCCCCCCGAGCATTGGCTCTTTTTGCACCACTAACAATTTCAGAGCAATTTATTAAAGGGAACTTCTCAATATTGGTATTATAGCGCGCTGATTGAGCGCAGAATTTACAGTCCTCCGGGCACCATCCGGATTTGGCATTGATTATCGAGCAGAGATCGATCTTATCCCCTTTAAATCTTTGTCGGATCATATTTGCCGAGCTGAGCAAGGCGATAATCTCCGGCTGCCCATCAATTTTCAGCAACATCTGGGCATGTTGCCTGCTGAGCTTAGAACCATTCAATACTTCCCAGGTTAATTTATTTATCCGCTCTAACATGTGAAGCACTCCTTGGTTCGACAGGATTCATACTGCCCGTTCTATATCCTTCCAGGTCGATGGTCACATATCGATAGCCAAGCACCCTAAGCTTATTGATTACCTTATGTCTGATTTTCTCCTGCATCACCTTATCCATCTCTTCCCGCGCAACTTCTATCCTTGCAATACTGCCATGGTGTCGTACCCGCACCTGCGTTATTCCCAGAGATCGCAGGAATTCCTCAGCCGCGTCAACCACTCTCAAGCGTTCCTCAATAATTTTCGTCCCATAGGGGAATCGTGATGCAAGGCACGCAAGCGAGGGCTTATTCCAGGTCTTCAATCCCATCTGTCTCGAGAGAAGCCGTATCTCCTCTTTGCCAAGTCCGGCTTCCTGAAGAGGACTTCTCACCCCAAATTCCCTGGCGGCTTTCATGCCCGGCCGAAAGTCGTTCGTGTCATCGCGGTTTGAACCATCCAGAATATGATTTAGGTTGCATTTTTTGGCTACTACAGCTAACTCCGAAAACAATTCCTTTTTGCACCAATAGCATCGCTCAGGAGGATTGCTCGCAAATATAGGATTGGATAGTTCATCGGTTATAATAGTCACGTGACGCACGCCCAGAACATCAGCCATCTCCTTCGCCTTTTCCATTTCTGTGGACGGATAGGTTGGGGATAGCGCGATAGCCGCTACTGCCTTATCCCCCAGGACATCATGCGCAACCTTGAGAAGAAAAGTGCTGTCCACCCCGCCGGAATAGGCAATCAAGGCGCTTTGTATTTCAGCTAAAATCTCCTTCAGGTAATTCAGTTTCCTGTCCATAATAATTCACAACCATGCTTTAGTAATAATCTCCGGCGCCATAATTTGAAGGCAAGGCCGTAATGGTTTCTATTATTCCGCGATAATGGATTTTTATTATAAAGGTATCTTTTAATCTGATTGTTTCAGATATGCCATCTAACCATTTGTCAGTTTCCGACTTTAACATATCACCGTGGAGTTTGATGTTAGAACCCTGCTTGAGACATTTTTGTTCGAGCGATTCGTGTGTGAGCCCCAGACGCATAAGTTCATTCAAAGCATCTTCTTTGGTTTGAATGTCATATACAGGCAAATGGAGACGAATCCCAAAACTCTCTAGAAGCCTTTTTAGCCCTTTCGTTGCGTAAGGGGTCTGTTCCGGCCATGAGCTCTGATAACCGGAATACCCCATAGCCAGATCCGATATCTTGTATCTTTGAGCGATAATAGCCCCGACACTAACGTAGGCCTGCTGGCAGGGAAGACAGGTCGCGTCATTAAGGGATTTGCGAATAGGAAGCTCCGGCTGAACAACCTGTAACCATTCTGATCCTTCCGGCAAAAGTTTTTTTAGTTGAGCAATTCTCGAATACACCTTTTCAATGCCGATCAAATGTTTAAACAGCACTGTGATCAAAGTCAAATGATGAAAGGACTTTGAAAGTCTGGCGGCAGCTATTGTAGAATCCCGGCCTCCAGAGAACATGAGGACGCATTTGTCGTTTGGATTTGATTTCATGAGGCATACCACAACCTTAAGGCTCCCCAATTTATCTCTTCAGCCTTGCCCGCGGATTTTTTAGCGCTTCGCGAGAGGCGTGCACGGCTGATCAATCTGTTAAATGCGTGCAGGGGTAGGTATGTCAGTAGAAAAGACTCCCTTTTCTATAATCATGCGATATGCGCCTTCAACGGGAATGACCTCAATGACCTTGTGGCCATCCTCACGCGCGCTCTTCGGAATAGTGGAGAGCGCAACTTTGTCGTCAACGGTCACCTCCAATCGCTCCCCCGGTTGCATATCCTCGAGCGCCATGAGAACCTTCACGTAGTTCATGGGACAGCCCACCCCGCGTATATCTATGGATTTATGTAGCCGCTCCTCAGCCATTGAGCTCCTCCGTTAAATCCCTCCGCCATCCGTGAATAATGAAGACAGTTCCTGAATTGCGATATCTTCATCCTGGCCTGCGGCCTCGATGCGCAATTCGGAACCGTTCGTCGCTCCGAGAAGCAAGAGCTGAAGGATCGAACATCCGTCGGCCCGCGTGCAGTCTTTGCAGAGCATGATCTTCGACTTGAATTTCTTGCTCTTTTCCACGATCTGGGCGGCCACCCGCATATGGAGACCCTGGGGGCATATTATTCTCACGGTGGCATCCTTCATGGGCTTCCCTATCTGCTCTCAGCATGACGTAGCGGTCATGCCGGTCTCTTGCAACCATTTCCCCCTACGCTTGCTGGAAGAGCCATGTAGAGAGGTACCGCTCCCCCGTGTCCGGGAGCACCACCACAATGACTTTCCCCCTGTGTTCCTCCCTCTTTGCGACCTCGATCGCGGCCCAAGTCGCCGCCCCGCTGGAAATTCCCGCGAGAATCCCCTCAAGCTTTGCGAGCCGCCGCGCGACAATCCCCGCATCCTCATTCGTCACGCGGATCACCTCATCAATGATATCGCGGTTCAGGACTTGCGGCACAAATCCGGCACCGATCCCCTGAATCTTATGCGGCCCGGGGCTTCCCCCCGATAAGACGGGTGAAGCATCAGGCTCTACGGCGATAGCCAGGAACTTTCTCTTCCTTTTCTTTATCACTTCAGACACCCCGGTGATCGTCCCCCCCGTGCCGACCCCTGATACAAGGATATCCACACTGCCATCGGTATCATTCCAAATTTCCTCCGCCGTCGTTTGCCGATGAATCTGGGGGTTGGCAGGATTATTGAACTGCTGGGGCATGACTCCGTGGGGGGTTTTGCTTACCAACTCTTCGGCTTTTTTCACTGCCCCTTTCATCCCCTCCGCGCCAGGCGTAAGAACCAGCTCAGCTCCAAAAATAGAGAGCAGTTGCCTCCGCTCCACACTCATGGTATCCGGCATGGTCAGGATAAGCTTATATCCCTTTGCAGCGGCAACAAACGCAAGCGAAATCCCTGTGTTGCCACTGGTCGGTTCGATGATCACCGAGTCTTTCGTAAGTATCCCCCGCTTCTCAGCGTCTTCGATCATTGAGACGCCGATTCGGTCTTTTACGCTCGACAGCGGATTGAACGATTCTAATTTTGCCAGAACCACCGCATCCACCCCTTCGGTAATCTTGTTCAACCTCACCAGCGGGGTATTCCCGACGGTCTTGGTGATGTCATTGAAGATTTTGCTCATGAGGAATCTCCTTTCACTTCACCGCATTTTTTAACGCCTGGTCGATGTCATCCTTGATGTCTTTAATATCCTCCAGACCGATGGAAAGGCGGACATAATCCTCGGTTACCCCTGTCCCCTCTTGTTCCTCTCTAGTTAGCTGTTGATGAGTAGTTGATGCGGGATGGATCACCAGACTCTTCGCATCTCCTATATTAGCGAGGTGGGAGAGAAGTTTTACCGAATTGATGAATTTCTTGCCCGCTTCCAACCCCCCTTTAATCCCAAAACCAACAATGGCTCCGTAGCTGTCATTGAGATATTTTTTCGCCAACTTATGGCTTGGGTGTCCTGGCAGCCCGGGATAGTTAACCCAACTGACTAAAGGATGTTGCCTTAGGAACTCAGCCACATTCAACGCATTTTCAGAATGTTTCTTTACTCTCAAGGGCAAAGTTTCCAACCCCTGAAGGAACAGGAAGGAATTGAATGGGCTGAGCGCCGCGCCGACATCCCGCAGCCACTGCACCCTTGTTTTAATAATGAATGCGACATTACCCAGCCCCGGGAAATTTCCAAACACATCCCAGAATTTCAGGCCATGGTAACTGGGATCGGGCTCGGTAAACTCAGGAAATTTACCGTTGTTCCATTTGAAGTTGCCTGAATCAACGATCACCCCGCCGATGGAGGTGCCATGCCCGCCTATGAATTTTGTTGCGGATAGTGTGAGTATGTCCGCCCCGTAATCAATGGGCCTGACCAACCCGATGCCAACTGTATTATCCACCACAAAAGGCACACCAGCATCGTGGGCTATTTCGGCAATCGCCGCAAAATCAGGTACATCTAACTTGGGATTGCCTATTGTTTCGGCGTATATCGCCCTTGTGTTCTCTGTAATTGCCCTCTTGAATTCAGCCGGTTTTGTTGACTCAACAAACTTCACCCTTCTCCCTAACTTTGGGAAAGTATAGTGGAACTGCTGGTAGGTCCCTCCATAGAGGTTGTTTGCAGAAACAATCTCGCTTCCCACCTGGGTAATAGCTAAAAGGGCGAGAGTCTGGGCAGCTTGACCGCTCGAGACCGCCAGCGCACCTGTACCGCCTTCGATCTGTGCGACCCGCTGCTCGAATACATCGTTTGTGGGGTTCATGATCCGGGTGTAGATATTCCCGAACTCCTTGAGCGCGAATAAGTTGGCAGCATGGTCAGTGCTCTTGAACACATACGATGTGGTTTGATAAATCGGGACTGCGCGCGCCCCCGTAGTGGGATCGGGCGCCTGCCCCCCATGCAACGCGATGGTTGCAAGCCCCGGTTTTTTCTTTATTTCTTTTTTTGATGACATGATCAGTCTCCTTTTGTTAGAGAAAGGCATTCACTTCTCTTATGAATTATTGATTACCAATGTCTGCTCCTGCCGATCAGATCTCATACTTGAGCTGCAGGAACCAGGTGCCGTTTTCCCTTTTATTGGTAACTTTGCCGAAGGCACCCCAGCCGCCGACAAGCGTCATGTGACTGTTGATGATCCAGCTTACGTCAATCGCATTCCATGGATCCTCCTCCTCAATCAGCCCCGGGATTTTGCTGTACGGGCTCTTTTTCTGCCGGAGCTCGTACGCAACCAGCAGCCAGTCTGTCGGGAGAAAGGCGACATTGCCTTCAAACGACGGCCGCCATTTATCCCCGTAGCCCAGGAAGCCTATCTGTGCGGCGCTGCTCCCTCGCATGCCGGCGGTGACAATGAGCGGGCGATTGATAACCGGGAGCATGAAGGTTTTGGTTGAGGTCAGCGTAAAATCCACCCCGTTCGATTTTTCGAGGCCGATGTCTTTAAGCGCCCCGCCCAGGGCATGGTCGATCTGCTGGATCCCGTCGTTGTATTTGAAATGCGTTCCAAACGTGAGCGCCGGGACGGGGAGCTTGAACGAATTCTCCTCCAGGAGCAGGGCCCTCGCGTTGAAATTGTGCAGAAGCACATGATGTCGCCCGATACCGACATCGGTGGCATCGGAAATATCCTGTGGTAGCGTCCCCAGGCCCAAACGGTCGAGGCCATACCCAAGCTCAAGTCTCCTGAACAGCGTCTCCGTAAATGTCCACGCCTCGAGATCTTTCTTTCCATTTGGCATGAACACTTGTGAGTACGCGCCAGAGGGGAGGCCGAAGATCGTCCCCTCCGGACCTTGGTTCACAAGATAGGCCATCGGTGTGATCGAGCCTCCGCCGTATCCTTCAATCGTATGGAACGGCAGCGGCGGGGCCTTCTGGGGCTTCGGCGGCGCCTCGTTAACACTCGCTTCCGCTGTATCAGGGCTGGCGAGCGTATTCCCCGTTTCGTTTTTAGTTTGAGTCTGTGCCAGCGCGTTGCCGATCGCGAAGGCATACGCAACAACGATAATAAATGCGACCAGTTTCATCACAATCCTCCTGAGACTTAGCCGAACACTCCAGTTGGCTGGTCGCATCAGCGTGTGCGTATATGAGAACAGATAGTCTCCGGTTGCCCGGTGGATACGGAAAAATTGCCTGGCACGGGGATCTTAGATACCACCTCCTTTCTCGAACCTCCAATGGTTATCGAAACGTTTCTTTTCAGAGACTTCTATCTGCGCGATCCTGGAATCGTGCACAGTAATCGTCACCGTGCCGAATTTAAGATTGCGAAGGGCGGCACTAATCTCCATGAGAATTGTTTTGTTTATTGCCGTAATGACGTCCGGATCATTGCTCATTCTGTGTCTAATCCGCCACTCAGTACAAACTAAATGGCATAGCTGATTTCCTCCGATGCGGACTTCTGTTTCTCGATCATTTTTCCCAATGTGAATGAATCAAGTGTATGCGAGATGGTTTCCGAAACGTCTCGCCAGATATCCTTGGGTACGCAGTTGCGGGACCTTGGACAAAATGACGGATTAGAAATGCAATCCACCAGGCATATCCGCCCCTCGAGCACGGTGAGAATATCCTTGAGCGTTATATGGGAGGGTGGTTGTGCAAGTACATATCCTCCATTGGCGCCGCGCGAGGAGCGAATCAACCCCGCATCTCTCAACGGAGGGATCAAATGCCAGAGGTATTTTTCCGAAATATCCTGTCTCCTGGCAATATCCCGCAAAGGCACAGGGCCTTGCCCGTCGTGCAGTGCAAGATCAAGCATCAACCTCACTCCGTAGCGGCCTTTAGTGGTTAATTTTAACATAGCGACATCCTCTGGATATATCCCACCATATCTACTACTCTGGTGGGGATTCTATCATCTGCATGAATCATGTCAATAGAAAAAATGAAAAAAATTTTCTGAAGCCGAGGGCATCTTGAGAAGGTGTTTTTTGTTCCGTTCCATAGGAAAATTCAATAATATTCCATGTGTTGAACAACAGCGCAAGCTGCGAATTTCCACATGCTGATTCTTTGAGGGTAGAACATGTTTGGTTTTATAGTAATTATCGTGGTAGTTCTGATGGCGTGGGGAGTTGTCAGTTTTAACCGTTTTATCCGTGGTAGGCAGCTCATGCGCGAAGCGTGGAGCGGGATCGACGTGCAGCTCAAGAGGCGGTATGACCTTGTGCCTGTGCTCGTAGAGACGGTGAAGGGATATCGCGAACACGAGCGCGGGCTCTTCGAAGATATCACCGAGACGCGCGCGCGGTGCATGAGCACGAAGTCCGTCACGGAAAAGGGCGAAGCGGAGAATGCACTCTCCAGGATGATCAGGTCGCTCTTCGCGGTGGCGGAGGCATATCCCGACCTCAAGGCGAGCCGGAACTTCCTCGATCTCCAGAGAAACCTCACGGAGATAGAGAACCAAATCCAACTCGAGAGGCGCCACTACAACGGCACAGTCCGGAACTACAACATCCGGGTGGAGTCATTCCCCAGTATGCTCATCGCGGGGCTGCTCCGGTTCAGGCGCGCCGATTTCTTTGAGATCGAGTATGCGACGGAGCGGGAAGCCCCGGATGCAAAATTCTAGCAATGTTCACTGGTTTACCACGGAGAGCGCGGAGGAGCACGGAGCACACGGAGATAAGGGGATGGTGATGGCTACAGCCAAAAGTTTGAGGGTAAAAGTGAAAAGATCAATTTATAGATACCTGCTTAATTACTCATCGTCTGGTATTCAATCGCCCGTTCTCGCTATTTCTCACTAGCTTGAAAGCTCACCATGAATGCCTCGGATTACGACAGACAGGTCAACTGGGAGAAGCGGCTGGCGGCGGAATGGCCGTTCTACCGGGAGCTGTTCCGGGAGCACCGCGTCTCTTCAATTCTGGACTGCGCCTGCGGGACGGGCAGGCACGCGATCCTTTTTGCGAAAAACGGGCTGAGTGTCACCGGCATAGATATTGATTCAGAAAGGATCAAGCTGGCGCATGAGAATGCGGTCGGTGCGGGAGTGGATGTACGGTTCGAGACGGCCGCATTTTCAGAGCTCAATCGGCTCTTTTCCTTGCCAAAGTTCGACGCAGTCATCTGCGTCGGGAATTCGCTCTCGCAACTCCCCGGTCTCCCCGCGGTCGAGGAAGCCATCCGCAGCATGGCTGCAGTGTGCCGCCCGGGCGGGATGCTGGTGCTCCATGTCCTCAACTACCGCTCGTTGCTGAAAAAGGAGATGGTCGCCCAGCCGCTGCGGGTGGTCGGTGGGGAGGGACACAGGGAATTATTCCAGAAGATATTCCTCCCTCGCACCCACCAAGTGGAGATCGTCACAGTGCACGTGCGAGAGGGAATCAACGGCTGGAGTTCGGAGGTCGCGCGGGGAATGCTCCTTCCCATAGACGCTGCATGCCTGGAAAAACTCGTCATTCGTGCGGGCTTCAGCCGCGTGGTGATGCGGGGTGACTATTCCGGGGCGCCGTTTGACGGAGAGGCATCCTGGGATCTGATTCTCACCGCGGTCCGGACGTGAGGGGCTGGGCGCTTCCATTTCCGGGCTTTGCAACTGCACGCGACGACCGCCGGATAACTCTCACTGCCTTGCCGGCCGCTTCGAGGATGTCCAGTGCCCGCTTGATGTCATCTTCGCTGTGGGCTGCGGTCACGGCCGCCCTGATGCGGCTCGTCCCGGGGGGAACCGCAGGGGAGAGCACCGGCAGGACGAAGAGGCCTTTTTGCTGAGCGAGTTTGCACATCATCAGCGTCTTCTCATCCCTGCCGCAGATGATGGGGACGATCGCCGTCTCGCTCTGGAGCGTGTCGAAACCCCTCGCCTTGAGGCCATCAAGGAAGAGCCTGATGTTGCGCTGCAATTTCGCAATCCGCTCGGGTTCCTTTTCGATCACCTCGAATGCCGCCTTTGCCGCGGCGGCGGCGGGCGGGGGAAGCGCTGCCGAAAAGACGAAGGCGCGCGCCACGTGTTTCAGGTACATGATCGTATCCCTGTCGGCGGCGATGTAACCTCCCACACTGGGTATGGCCTTGCTCATGGTGCCCATCTTTATGTCAATGACGTTCGTCATCCCGAAGTACTCCTCGATCCCGTGGCCTGTTTTCCCCAGGACTCCGAGGGAGTGCGCCTCATCCACCATGAGCGTTGCCCCATATTTTTTGCACAGACGATGCATTTCCGGAAGGTTGATGATGTCCCCGTCCATGCTGAACACCGCATCGGCAACCACCAGTTTCCCCGCTGCGGGGTCCGCCTCGGTGAGGCACCGCTCGAGGTCGGCCATATCATTATGCGTGCAGCGCACAAACCTCGCGCGCGACAGGATGCAGCCGTCCACGATGCTCGCGTGGTTCAGTTTGTCGCAGATCACCACGTCGCCTCGGCCGACGAGGGTAGAGACGGTCGCGAGGTTGGTGACGTAGCCGCTCGAAAAGACGATGGCGTCCTCCGTTCCCTTGAAGGCGGCGATTTTTCCCTCCAGCTCCTGGTGGAGCTTGAGGGAGCCGGCGAGGATGCGCACGCCGTGCGTGCCGGTCCCGTATTCCGCGATGGCTGCCTGCGCGGCGGCATTGATCGTGGGGTGACCGAGGAGGCCGAGGTAGCTATAGGAAGCGAATATGAGCATCTCCTTCTCCTTCACCAGAACCCGCGCGCCGTCCAGGTTCTTGACGGGCTGGAGATAAAAGTAGTAGCCCATTTCATTGCCCCACTGTATGCGGGCCTTGAGCTTCGCGATTTTGTCGGCTATCGGATTCACTACGTGTCCCTTCCTGGTATTGTGAAGTCGCACACCGTGCGGCAGGGGGCGTATTATACACGATTAACGAAGATCACCATACATATTTCTATGGGCATATGTAAGGGGTCACTTATAGAGGGGGGCCACGGATCCCGCTAAGCGGGACGGATTATGACGGATATTCACAGATGAAAAGAAAGCTTCATCTGCGGCCATCCGTGTGGTTGTCCGTGAAAATCCGTGGCGAACATCATTTACCGTTACCCCTGCAAAACTGACCATTACGGGCATATTTCTATGGGCACGATGGATTCCCAGGTTGCATTGAGGCGCGGCACTGTCTCCATGGTGGAGGGGAACACCGGCTCGAATTCGGAAGCCACGCGAAGAATAGTGCGTCCTCTAAATGCGGCAGGTCTTGAAAGGCTCGTCATTCGCGCGGGTTTCACCTGCGTGGTGATGCGGGGGGATTATGCCGGCAATCCATTTGACAGAGAGGCATTCCGGGATCTGATTCTCAGTGTGAGCCGGCCATTGTAGTCTGCGGCTCGGTCCTTACGCGTTCCTTCGGAGTGCGACGTGCGCGCCGGATAATCCTCACCTCTTTGCCGGCTGCTTCAAGAATATCCAGAGCACGCCTGATGTCCTCATCGCTGTGGCCGGCGGTGACCGTGGCGCGGATGCGACTTGTCCCCGGGGGAACTGCGGGGGAGAGAATCGGCATTATGAAGAGGCCTTTCTCCTGGGCAAATTTGGTCATCATCAATGTTTTTTCGTCTTTGCCGCATACGATCGGAACAATGGCTGTCTCACTTTGCATGGTGTCGAATCCCCGTGCCTTCAAGCCGGTTAAGAAACGCACGATGTTCCGTTGCAGGACAGCAAGCCGCTCTGGCTCTTCTTTCATCACCTCGAATGCAGCCTTGGCTGCGGCCGCAGCAGCAGGAGCAAGAGCTACTGAGAAGACAAATGCCCGGGCAACATGTTTGAGGTAGGTAATGATATCATGGTGAGAAGCAATGTATCCTCCCACGCTGGGAATGGCCTTGCCGAGGGTACCCATGTGGATGTCCACGGCATTTTTCATCCCGTAATGTTCCTCAATTCCATGGCCGGTCTTCCCCAGGACGCCGAGGGAGTGCGCCTCATCCACCATGAGAAGGGCTCCGTACTTTCTGCACAGCCGGTGCACCTCGGGCAGGTTGATGATATCCCCGTCCATGCTGAACACGGCCTCCACCACCACCAGTTTCCCCGCATCAGGGCCTGCCGCGGATAGGCATTTTTCCAGATCGGCCATGTCGTTGTGCTTGAAGCGCACAAACTTCGCCCGTGAGAGTATGCAGCCGTCCACGATGCTCGCGTGGTTCAGCTTGTCGCATATCACCACGTCGCCCCGCCCCACGAGGGTGGAAATGGTGGTGAGATTGGTGACATAACCGCTCGAAAGGACAACAGCAGATTCGGCTCCTTTAAAAGCCGCGATCTCTTCCTCCAGCTCATTGTGCAGCCGGAGGGTGCCGGCGAGGATGCGGGACCCATAGGTGCAGGTACCGAGCTCAGCAACGGCAGCCTGGACAGCCGCGGTGATCTTTGGATGGCCGAAAAGACCCAGATAATCGAAGGAAGAAAACATCAGCATCTCCCCCCGACCCTCGATGAGAACCCGCTCGTTTCCCAGGTTCTTGACGGGCTGGAGATAAAAATAACAGCCCTTCTCTTTGCCCCACTGTATGCGGGCGTTGAGTTTCGCGATTTTATCGGCTATCGGATTGATCACATGTCCCTTCCGGATTTTCTCGGCCATACTGTTGGTATTGGGCAGGCATTATACATGAACCTCAGCTGCTTTTATAGATGTTTCTATAACGAGGAAATTGCGCTGTGAACTTTTCTGAGGCAATTAAAAAAGCTGCCAGCTGTAAAAGTGCCTCTGATGTGCGACGAGAGCGCGATTCAAATGGCGCAATGCATGTCTCCGTACACGTACACCTGTGTTAATCGAGCGATGCGCCGCGTGCAGAGACACTTCTCTCGTTGCGATCTTGCGCCATGTGCCGCGTTTCTATTTCTTCAGGCCGCTCGTGCTCTTCCCACCAGAGAGCGCATCTCCTTACTACGCTTCTGCCGTATCCTCCCCAGCGCCATCGTCAGCATCACCACCATCGCGATATCCACTCTCAGCCGCATCTTCGCCAGGCCGCGGATAAAATGACGCTCGAACCCGAATGAGACATCCAGCCTGCTGTTGACCCGCTCTGCCGCGGTTCTTCGATCGTAGCTCCTCTGCCACGC
>JAPLCX010000103.1 GCA_026392035.1 Candidatus Auribacterota bacterium
GCGCTCGCGAAACTTGCCGCATAGCGTTTCGGCGCAAAATGCAGGCTTCTTGGCCTGCTGATGCATTATAAAAGTGTTCCTGTAGCCGTTTTTGAATAACGGCTCAAGCGAGTTCTGTCTTATAAAAGTGCAAAACTACAGTTAAGTAGTGGTAGCATGAGCAAAGGGTATGATATGAAGCGAGAGGGGGCGTTACTGTATTGCGTTTGTCTGCTTTCTTCCACCGCCTTTGCGGCAGATGGAGAATATTTTTATTTCCATGGCGATATCCACAGCCACACCGGTTTCTCAGACGGGGTTGATGGCTCCACACCAGCCGATGCATATGCCCACGCACGCGATGTGGCGGGTATGGATTTCTATTGCGTGACCGACCACTTCTTGCCCACGGCGCCAGACGATCCGATGTCTCTGACTCCTGAAGAGTATACGCAGCTGAAGGAGATGGCGGATGCCGCCAACCATGATGGCTTTTTTGTAACACTTTATGGTTATGAATGGACCAAAGATGACACACATGGAAACGTCTACATGGTGCCAGATTTCATCCCTGCTACGACTCCAGGAACCTTCTATCCCGAGCTGTTTGTCCAGAGGATCGCCGACCTGCGGATCTTTGGGCATTTCAATCATCCTGCCATAAGTGATGAGTCTGACTGGGATGATTGGGCATTTTCTTCCCAGGGGGCCTGGTGCATGAGGCTGATGGAGGTGAGGAGCGACTTCCCTCCAGCACTGACCAGGGCAGAACTCACGGGCGAGGTCGCCAAGTATGCGGAGGCAATTGAGAAGGGTTGGATAGTCGGCGTGGACGGATCGAAGGATACGCACGATGACACGTGGGGCGAGTTCGGGGGAGAGGCCTGGGAGAAGTTCAATACGGTTGCACTCGCGACGAGTTTGACGAGAGGGAATATTCTCGATGCCCTCCAGATGCGGAGAACATATGTTTCCCAGGATACCGATTTCCAGACCAATCCCCTCGAAATTGAATTACGCGTTTCTAAAGACAACGGACTGACCTATCCCTATATCATGGGTGAGGCGCTCGATGCAGAGGGTATCTCTCCTATTGATCTGCGCCTGACCGCGGGGGAGGGTGGAACGGATTACCTGGATGAGGTCAGAATCTATAAAAACGGCAGCGCCGTGGCGATGAAGACAAGCATCCATAGGACATCGTACACTCTTGTATATGCGGACCCAACCCCTTCCCACGGCGACTTCTACTTCGCCGTTGTCATCGAGGAGGACGGGCAAGTCGCCCTGACAAGCCCCATTTTCATCAGGAATGGCGACACGGACTCGGACGGCCTGACGGACGAGGTGGAGATCAATAGCATAGGTACCAACCCGAATTATTATGACACCGACGGAGACGGCTTCAGTGATGGCGATGAAATAAACTCGGGTACCAATCCCTTGGATCCCAACGATTATCCCAGCCCAGTTACACCTATGCCTACATCCACAGAGACTGCAACTCCTCCCATCACGGTTACACCTTCGCCTACCGCCACACCTATAGCCACAGTGACCGCGACTCCTCCCGTAACGCCGACAGAGACCCCGGTCCCCTGTATTGATCTGAGGGTGAGCGCCCCGACTGTGAGCAACGGTGATCGGCTCATCGTGGATGTTGCGTGTCACAGTGCCATCGATCAACCGTTCGACGGTTACTGTGTCATTATTTTTCCCAATGGCTCGCGCTCCTCTCTTACGGGGTATAATAGGTTGGCAAAGGGAGTAACGCCGTTGGTCAGTTCCATCCCTGTTCTTCACGCCGGCTATACCGCGAGGCTCGCCAACCTGATCCTCAAGGGCGTCGCCCCAGGTGAGAGTATACGCTGATTGCCGGTGTGGTGCCCGCACGAGAGCCCCTGCGTATAGACACCGCCCTTTGCTACTCTCTGAAAAAGATTGTTGTCAGATAGAGAATCACACCTGGCTAAACATTTGACGCGCGGGCGGCCTGCTGCTAGAATTGCTCCATCTTAAAGGTGAATGGCATGGCGGAACCAAGGGAGATATACGTGGTGTGCGGGATGGGGCGGGACGTCACCGGCCTCGTCTCGCTGGTCACCTCGATCATCTCCGATACGCACGGCAACATCATTGACATGGAAGAGGACGTGTTTCACGGCCTCTTCTCGATCTTCCTCACCGTGGATCTCACTGGCGCGAAAATAAGCGGCTCACAGTTCATCGCCAAGATGCAGGCGGTGGCCCACCAGTCCGGCCTCCAGATCATCGCCGAGAAACAGCAGTTCCTGCCCCGCCTGAGGGCGAAGCGGATGATGCGGCTGCTCCTCATCGGGGCGGACCACCCCGGTATTGTCTCGAGCGCCACCTTCGTGCTCGCCAACAATGGCGTCAACGTCGAGGGCGCGCGAATGATATCGCGCGGCGAGCTCTTCGCCATGGAGATGGATCTTGACTGGAGCGCCGCGGCGGGGCCCAGGGCGTCCATCGAGAGGAGCGTTGCCGCAGAGATGAAAAAGATCGGCATGCGCTGCTTTTTCCAGACAGAGGATATCTACCGAAAATATCCGCGCCTCATTGCCTTCACCGTGAACCGGAACCTGGTTGAGGAAGGGCTCCGTGAAGAACTCCTGTCCGGTGCGGAGAAACCATTCCCCGATCAGCGCAAGGCAGCAGCGGCGCTCGGAGGCCTCAAGCTGGAAACCGTCGGGAGAATCACCTCAGGCCTGCGGCTGAATTCAGATGGCGAGGACCTCCTCCACATGCTCAAACAGATGGGCTTTGTGGTTGTGCTCATCACGGAGGGATTCGATCTTTTTCTCAATCCGCTCCTGGAGTACCCCTATGTGAATCGAATCCATGCCCACCGGCTCCTCACAGAGAAGGCCAGGCTCACAGGGGAGCTGGAGCGCATCCCCGGCGATGAAATCAGGAGGGCGTCACTCGCTTCCGAGGTGGCCCGCGATCTGAAGGTCGGTGAGGCGGATATGATTGTCATCGGCGACAGCGCACCAGCGGAGGTGAAGCTGCGTGACTGCGGGATCCGCGTGGTGTTCCCCAAGGATACTATCAAAGGCCTCGTCTCTAAAAAGGTGATCACGTCGGCCCAGATCCCTGCGATTTTGAGCGCCTTCGGTCCCTTGTGAGAGTTGAATGATTGTGTGGGCGGCGGTGGAATTATCATCCAGAAGGAGATACTCAACAAACAAGGCCGGCTCACCGATGAGGAGTGGAAGATAATCCATGATCACCCCATGATCAGCGAGGATATATTAAAACCGGTGGTGTTCGACAAGGAGATGCTTGACATCGTGCGATCCCACCACGAGCGGTATGACGGGATCGGCTATCCGGACAAGATGGACGGCAAGAGCATCAACATCTTCGCGCAGATTATCGCGGTCGCCGACAGCTACGACGCGATGACGAGCGCGAGGGCATACCGTCCCGCGCTGAGCAAGGGGGATGCGATCGAAGAGCTGAAGAAGTACTCTGGAACCCAGTTCAATCCGCGCGTGGTGGAGGCGTTCGTTGCGATTCCCACACGAGAGCCCCACGCCTGAATCCCGCCCCTCGCCCGTATTCGCCGAAGATCAGGTTTCCCCTCCTCGAAATGTCACTTCCTTGACTCTCAGGGGTGCCGGTCCCCGTCTCGTGCTCGTGGGTGGATATACCTCCGCATACCTTCCCCCGCGTGTCAACACCCCGCTCCGCACTTCCTTCTGCTTCCTCATCCGTGCGCCAAGAATATAGGTTACTTCATACCCAGGGCGTTCCAACTCCGCTACTGTTTTCGCGCTTATCATCCCTCGGTCTGGCACAATGCATATTTTCCCTATACCAAAACGCCGGCGCAACCGATTCACCACCGGCGCCAGCGTCTTTACATCCGTCGTG
>JAPLCX010000104.1 GCA_026392035.1 Candidatus Auribacterota bacterium
GCGAGGTGCCATAGTATCACCGGTTCTTACTCCTTTTGTTTGTGGTGCACCTCCAACGCTATTGAAAGTGTGCCACAACTGAGGGCGTAAGAACCATTTTTTATTGACACCTCGTATGCTAAATTTCTGCAAAACTACAGACTACTTAATATACACGATAAATATGCTCTGCGTAAGAAAAACAAAATTCCTCTGAACCACGTAAAAATGCAAGACATGCCATGGCAGGCGTGCTATCATACCGATTCAGCGCTTCAATCCCGGGCCACTGGGCTGAATCGGCGCGACTTATCGTGTTTGAAATCAAATGGATATGACAATCGGTATTGAGATCCAGACGCTGATCGGAAATCCGACGGGCGTGGGGCTATATACGTACCACCTTGTTCGCGAACTGGCCGGAATGGGGGGGGATGAGCGGTACCGGCTTTTTTATTTTGATTTCAAGAGGCGCGGCTGCGGGCGTGCGATCGACAACCCGAGGTTCGAATTCAGGCCGATCCGATTCATGCCTGGACGGTTTTATGAGAGCCTCTCGGCGAACCTCGGCTGGCCTGACATCTCGTGGTTCGCGGGACGCTGCGACCTGTACCATTTCCCAAATTTCGTCATTCCCCCACTGAAGAAAGGAAAGGCGGTGGTCACGGTTCACGACCTCTCCTTCTCCCGATATCCGGAGTACACAGAGGCGCGCAATCTCAGGCGCTTGGAGAAGTGCTTCCGCTACACATTGGAAAGGGCGGATGCGATCATCACCATCTCTGAGTTCTCAAAACGCGAGCTCATGGAGCTCTACGGAGTGCCCTCCGACCGCATTGCCGTGATCCACCTCGGCGTGAGCACACCGCGGCGCGCGGTTTTCGAGAAGCCGCTCCCCGCTCGTTACTTTCTCTTCGTGGGGACAGTCGAACCGCGCAAGAACTTGGGGACACTCCTCGACGCATGGCGGATCGTGAAGAAACACAGGCCTGATTGGGCGTTCAAACTCCTGATTGCCGGCGGCCATGGCTGGAACTGCGAACCCGCAGAGGCGCAGGCGGGAAAGCGGGGGGTCGCGGATGACGTCATCACAATCGATTACGTGACGCACGAGGATCTGCCCGCGCTCTACCGCGCGGCGGAGGCGCTTGTCTTCCCATCATTCTATGAGGGATTCGGCCTGCCGCCGCTCGAGGCGATGGCCAGCGGCACGCCCGTGATCGCCTCAACGGCGCCCGCGATCCCCGAGGTCGTGGGTGATGCCGCCCTCATGTGTGATCCCCACGACCCAGAGGGCATTGCCCGGGCCATCGTGCAGATCCAGGATGACCGGCAGCTCAGGGATTCGCTGGTGGCACGCGGCTTCGAGCGAATTAAACTGTTCGGCTGGCGGAAGACGGCGGAGGAGACGCTGGCCCTTTACAGAAAACTGCTGCAAAGAGAAATCCCAAATCCTCCCTCGACCCCGAAGGGGGTCTCGGGACGAGAACCCCTGCGGGGCAAATCCCAAATCCCAAAATAGTGTTATCAGTGGTGATTGGATTTGTTCGGTACAGGTATGGATGATAAAGATATGTATTGATGCACGATGGATCGGAGAGAAGATCGCGGGGATCGGCCGCTACACGGTCTACCTCCTAAAGTACCTCTCCGAGATGGACAGCGAGAACAGCTACCTCGTCCTCTTCCAGGACGAAGCCGTCCGCGACAGCGTGTGCGGAGAACTCCGGTTGGGAGCCCGAACCAACTGGCGAATTCTCACGCTGCCCTATGGAATATTTTCTATCCGCGGCCAGCTCTCGCTGCCCCGCCTCCTCAGGAAGGAGGGGGTTGATCTGTTCCACTCGACCAACTTCATGGCACCCCTGATGCGCGGGAGGGCTAAGCTCGTGACCACCGTCCACGACATCATACCCCTCAAGTTTCCCGAGTACGCCCCCCGCTCGAAGAAGACACGCCTCTTCCCGGTTTATCGGGCTCTGATGAAACGCCTTGTCGCAGTTTCCGATCTCATCATCGCCGACTCGGAACACTCACGGCGCGATATCATCGAAGTCCTCGGCACCCCGGCGGACAAGGTGCGCCGGGTATATCTTGGCGTGGATCCGAAGTACCGGCCCCTCCCTTCCGCCGTCAAAGCGGAGGTGAAACAGCGGCTCGGGGTCAGGGACAGGCTCGCGCTCTTTGCGGGAAGGGCCGACCCGTACAAGAACCTCATCAGCCTCGTCAGGGCGGCCGAGGCGGTCAATGCGAACGGGAAGATCCACTGCACCATCGTTGTCGCGGGCGAGAAGGACAGCCGCTACCCGGAGGTCGATAATTACATCAACCGAGCGGGGATCCACAACGAGGTGCGCTTCATTGGGAGCCTTGATGAGGACGAGCTCATCCCCCTCTATAACGCCGCGGATGTGCTCGTGCTCCCCTCGTTCTACGAGGGGTTCGGCCTCCCCCCCCTCGAGGCGATGGCCTGCGGCACACCGGTCATCTGCTCAAACCGCGCATCGCTCCCCGAGGTGGTTGGCGACGCGGGGATACTCGTGGAGCCAACCGATGTCCGCGCGATCGCCAGCGCCATGGAACACGTCTTCACCGACGGGGCGCTCCGCGCCAGGATGTCCGCCGCGGGCCTCGAGCGGGCAAAGCTGTTCCCGTGGAAGAAGACGGCCGAGGAAACGCTCAAACTCTACAAAGAACTGCACAGCTTGAACCATAGATGAACACAGATAGACACAGATAAAATATGATATGAAACAGGATGGACGCAGATGAACGCAGATGAACAGTTGTTTCTCCCTCACCCCCACCTAACCTCCCCCCTCGGAGGGGGAGGAATCTTTAATATGTATTCCCACAAAATGGAAGACACCCATTTTTATCAGGTGTATCTGCGTGCATCCTGTTTCAAAAACGTTGAATCCGTGTATATCAGTGTTCATCCGTGGTTAAAATAGGTTAGTGCTATGCGAGTGGCATTGATTCACGACTGGCTGAACGGCATGCGCGGGGGGGAAAAGATCCTCGAGGTGCTCTGCGAGCTCTTTCCGGACGCCGTCGTGCACACGCTGCTATGCGATCGCTCCAGGCTCTCGCCGACAATAGCGCGGATGGAGATACGAACCTCCCTCCTCCAGCACCTCCCTTTCCGGCGGACGGGGTACAGGTATTACCTCCCCCTCTTCCCCTGGCTGATAGAGCGGTTCGACCTCAGCGAATTTGATCTCGTCTTCTCGACAAGCCACTGCGTCGCCAAAGGCGCTCGCCCGCCGAGGAGCGGCATCAGCATATGCTACTGCCTGACCCCCATGCGCTACGTCTGGTACTTCGGCGAGGAGTACTTCGGCCACTGGGGGTGGCGGCGTCTGCTGCTCACGCCGGCATTCACCTGCCTCAGGCGATGGGATGTTGCCTCGGCACCGAGAGTGGGGCGGTGGCTGGCGATATCCGAACATGTTGCCGCCCGCATCAAAAAGATTTATAATACGAGCGCGGATGTCTTGTATCCTCCCGTTGACACGCGTTTCTTCACGCCGGGAGGGGAGGTGGGAAGCTACTACCTCATCGTTTCCGCGCTGGTCCCCTACAAGAGGCTCGACATCGCCATCCGGGCGTTCAATCAGCTCCGGCTCCCCCTCCTGATCATCGGTGAAGGGCCGCAGCGGAAGAGGCTGGAAGCGATGGCGGGGCCACAGGTTGAGTTCCTTGGCTGGCGCACAGACGAAGAAGTGAGGGAGCACTACCGGAGCTGCCGGGCGCTCATTTTCCCCGGCGAGGAGGACTTCGGCATCACGCCGCTCGAAGCGCAGGCCTGCGGGAAACCGGTCATTGCGTACGGGAAGGGAGGCGCGTTGGAGACGGTGAGGGACGGCGAGACCGGCCTCTTCTTCACCGAGCAGGATCCGGGCGCGCTCGCCGAGGCCGTCCGGAAGGCTGCACTGATGACATTTGACGCACATCTGCTGAGGGCACATGCAATGCGATTCGACCGGGCGCGGTTTAAAGAAAGACTCAGGGGCTATATAGAAAAAGCCGGCAGGGATTTCACGTGCGAGACGGGCGCCGGGAGACGGGACTGATCGTATGGCCACGAGAAGTCACACCGCGGAGATTGCAGCCACGATCAGGGTAGCAGTGGACACCGTGATGCTCAATGCGGCGTTCTGCACGGCGTACTGGGTGCGCTTCTATTCTCCGCTCACCGGGTTCGTCCCCATCTCCAAGGGAATCCCCCCCTTCGGCTTCTACCTCACGGCATTCCCCGTTGCCACCATCGTCTTCTTGTACATGTTCAAGCTTTCCGGCTCATACGCGAAGCGCTGGCGCTACGACGCCATGAACGAATTTTTCCTCGTGAGCAAGGGGATGGTGGCGGGAATGGTCGCGCTCATGGCGCTCACCTTTCTACTGCCATCAACGCACAGCGAAGCGGGACTTAAATACTCACGCATCACCTTCGTCCTGCTCGTCCCCTTCGTAGAGTGCTACCTCCTGCTGGGACGGCTTCTCGCAAATGGCATAGAGAAACATCTCTACCGGAAATCCACGGGGAAGAGAAAAATCCTGATTATCGGGACGAGAGAGACCGCCGCACGAATTGCGCGCCACGTCCGGCGGAATCCAAACCTGGAGTGCGAGATCGTGGGCTATCTGCAGTGCCCCGGGGAGAAGAGCTCTTCATCCAGAATCATCCAGCCTGTCCTCGGCAGCGTGCTGGATTTCGATGCCGTGCTCAGCCGCTACAGCATCGACGAAGTCATTCTCACCAACCCGAGCCTCGACCACGAAAAAGTTCTGGAAATCGTCATGGCCTGCGAGAAGAACCTCGTGGGCTTCAGGCACGTGCCCGATATGTTCGAGATCCTCACGAAACAGGTTGACGTGGTCAGCTTTGACGGCGTCCCCCTCTTCGGCATTCACCGCATCCCGCTCCACTACCCGTGGAACCGCTTCCTCAAGCGCGTGTTCGACGTGGCCGGATCGGCCATCGGCCTCATCCTCTCCTCTCCCGTTATCGCTCTCTCGGCCATCGCGATAAAGCTCGACTCAAAGGGACCGATTTTTTACCGGCAGGAGCGATACGGGGAGGACGGCAGGCGATTCTCCATCTACAAGCTCCGCACCATGGTCGAGAACGCGGAGAGGGAAACAGGACCGGTCTGGGCGCGCGCCGACGACCCGAGGTGCACGCGCGTCGGCTCGTTTTTGCGGAGGTCCAACTTCGATGAGCTGCCTCAGCTCTATAACGTCCTGCGCGGTGACATGAGCCTCGTCGGCCCCCGGCCCGAGCGCCCGCACTTCGTGCATCGCTTCACGGAAGACATCCCGCGCTACATGACGCGCCACTTCGTGAAATCGGGGCTCACGGGATGGGCGCAGGTGAACGGCCTCCGCGGGGACACCTCAATACGGGCGCGCCTCCGCTACGACATGTATTATCTGGAGAACTGGTCGATCCTCTTTGACCTCAAGATCATTGTCATGACGATTTTCGCCCGCAGGAACGCGTATTGAGGCGCACCCCTCACACCAGGGGGAACTCCACGCTGTGGAGGCGGTCGTCGCCAATGGACTGCCTGAGGCAGTCAATCGTCTGGTCGAGGCGCTGCTGAAGATCCCCCCGCACCTCCAGCTTGTCCCCGCTGAACCCCTCCCACGCCTGCCTGATGCGCCGCTCAATGTCCAACTGGAATTCATCGTTGAGGAAATCCGGCATTCGCTCCGCATGCTCCAGCTCGAGGTGTGGGTCGAGCTGCTCCTCTACGCCGTGCACGGCGAACTCTCCCCCGCATCACTTGCCGCCTGGCTCATCCAGAGCGGCCTTCAGGCCCGCCTGCAACTCCAACTCCAGAAGTACCTCTGGCCCGGGCAGCACCGAGGGGTGTAGCGGGGCCACGTCGATAGTTAAATATGTCTATTGTTCAATAATTTAACTATTTGACATTTGACATATCTCCGTATATACTCTTCCCGGTACCCTATGATGGAGAACTATAGATGAAGAGACAGCAGGAAATCCTCAAGCTTCTGCGCCAGGTGCATATGCGTTTCGCAAAGTTCTACTCGAAGAAGATCGCGAGCCGCCGGGTAACCCCGCCTCAGTACATGATGCTGATGATTCTGCTCGAGGAGGGTGCCCAGAAGATGCACGATCTCGCCGACTTCCTCCAGGTCTCGACACCGGCGGTCACGAACCTCGTGGACAAGCTCGAGGCCTCGGGGTACGCCACGCGCTCGCCGCACCCCACCGATAGGCGCGCCCACGTGATCGCGCTCACGCCGGCCGGCACGCGTTTTATCACGGCGCTGCGCGATGACGGGCTTGCGCTCCTCAAGGACACCATCGGCACCATGTCCGCCTCGGACCAGGAGGTGGTGCGGCGGTTCTATCAAAACCTTCGCGCACGCCTCGACGCGGCGCTCGAACGGCCGGGGAAAAGCACGCAATGAAACCGGTTCCTGCGATGGCGCTCGCCGCACTCATCCTTGCCGCCAGCACGGCCCCCGGCGAGGAGTCCCCGGGGGCAGACCCTACCCCCTCGGTGACGCGGGAGGCGTTCATGAAGTCGGCCGCCCAGCGGAAGATACTCCGCATAGGCCTGGTTGACATCATCATGTACGCGCTCAAGAAAAACTCGGAGATCAAGATCGCACGCATCGAGCCAAAGATCAAGGCCGACGATATACGCATCGCGAAGTCGGAGTTTGAGCCGACGCTGAAGGCTGACTACCTCCTCCACGACGTCACCGAGGAGAGCTCGAGCGTCTTCTACCCGGGGGAGCAGAAGAGCAGGGATATGACGTTCGACGCGGGGATTTCCGGGAAGCTCATCACCGGCACCAAATACCGCTTCGATTTTCTCAATGACCGGCAGAGGAACAACTCAGACATCACGGACATGAACCCCTATTTCACGAGCGAGCCCCTGGTCACCATCACCCAGCCGCTCCTGAGGGGCTTCGGCATCACCGTGAACCGCGCCGACATCATCATCGCCCGCAACAACACGCGCCAGTCCGAGGAGATGTTCAAGGCGGCGGCGATGGACGCCATCAGCCAGGCAAAGACCGCCTACTATAACTACGCCTACGCGATCGAGGCCTACGGGATCGCCGAGCGGTTCCTGCAAAGCGCCAGGGAGCTCTTCGAGATCAACAAGGCCCGTTACGCCAAGGGCCTCGCGAGCTCAGTGGACATGCTGGAGGCGGAGGCGGCGGTCGCGGAACGCGAGAAGCTGCTCCTCGACGCCGAATACGGTCTCAAGACCTCAGAGGACAAGTTGAAGTTTGTCACCAACCTGGTGGACGACCCCGAGGTCTGGAACGCGACGATCGAGCTCATCGAGAAGCCCGTGTTCTCCGTCCGGCCGGTGGACCTCGTGCAGTCCGTCATGGATGCCTTCGAGTACCGGCCTGAGTACCGGGCCAAGAAGCTGGAGGCCAAGAACAAGGACATCAACATCGTGGTGAAGAAAAACGCGCTCTTCCCCACGCTCGACGCCGTGGCCAGTTTCGGGATCAACGGGCTCGGCGACCAGTACGGCAGGGCGCTCCAGAGCATCCACTGGGGCTACCAGGACTGGAGCGTCGGGGGCACATTGAACGTCCCATGGGGAATGGGAGACCGGGGCCGCTACGACCAGAGCAAACTGGAGAAGGCCCGCGTGATCCTCGAGATCGAGAGGATGGAGCAGCGCATCATCCTCGACGTGCGGGACAGGGTGCGGGAGGTCGATATACAGTTCCGCCAGGAGAACGCCGCCAGGGTCGCCAGGGACAAGGAGGCGGAGAACTACGCCGCGCAGAAGGAGCGCCTCGCGGCGGGGCAGGTCAGCACGCACGATATGCTCGATTACCAGTATAAGTACTCGAAGGCAGAACTTGACCACAGCCAGGCGATCATCAACTACAATACGGCTCTTATCAACCTTGACAAGGAAGTAGGCCTCACGCTGGTCAGGAACAATGTGAAGCTGGAGGAATGATAATGCGTCAGTACATAACGCTGTCGATCGTGATCCTCGCCGCCGCCCTCGCCGTTCCCGGCTGCGGGAAAAAGGCCGAGGAGAAGAAGGAGGTCATCCCGATCCGGGCGATGCGCGTCGAGCCCCGAACGGTCTCCCGGACCCTCGACTACGCCAGCAACATCGAGGCGTGGGACAAGGCCGAGGTCTTCCCCAAGGTAGGAGGCAAGATCCTCGAGAAGCTCAAGGAGGACGGGGCCCCCATCGCGAAGGGGGAGACCATCGCCTACATCGACCGCGACGAGGTCGGCTTCAAGTTCGAGAAGGCACCCGTGGAGAGCCCCCTCACCGGCATCATAGGGCGGGTTTACGTGGACAAGGGGACGAACGTCACCACTCAGACCGCGGTGGCCCTCGTGGTGGATATCGACCGGGTCAAGGTGCATCTCGATGTTCCCGAGAAGTACCTTCCCCAGCTCTTGCTGGGGCAGAAGGCGCGGGTAGGCGTCGAGGCGTACCCCGGCGAGGTCTTCACGGGCACGGTGACGCGCATCAGCCCGATCGTCGAGACCGAGACGCGCACGGCCCCTATCGAGATATCGATCGACAACCCCGGCCACCGCCTGAAGCCGGGCATGTTCGCGAGCATCAACCTTGTCCTCGAGGAAAAGAAAAATGTTCCCGCCGTTATGAAGGAGGCGATCATGGGGCGTAAGCCCTCCACGTATGTCTTCGTCGTGAACGGCGGCGTCGCCCGCATGAGGGACGTCACGCTCGGCATAGGCGAGAACGACCGCATCGAGGTGCTCAAGGGCCTGACGGCGGGGGACCTGGTCGCCGTCATGGGACAGGAACGCCTCCGCGACGGGGCGGCCGTCAGCGTGGAAGTGGACAAAGGTAGTCGATAGTCCGAACGGAGTGAGGACATGAGCTTACCCGAATTCGGCGTACGCAAGCCGGTCACGAACCTGATGATCTTCTCGGGGATCATCGTGATCGCCCTCTACTCCCTGATGAACCTCGGCGTCGACCTGATGCCCGAGATCGAGCCGCCCGCCATCACTGTCATCTCCACCTATTCCGGCGCCAACCCCGAGGACGTCGAAACGAAGGTGACGGAGCCTCTCGAAAACCAGCTCGCGACCACGCCGGGGCTCGACAAGATCTTCGCGCGCTGCCTCGAGGGCCTCTCCCTCATTACCCTGAAGTTCAACTGGGGGACCAACCTCGATGAGGCCTCCAACGACATTCGCGACCGGATCGACCGCGCCAAGAAATACCTCCCCGACATTCCCGACGAGATGGACGAGCCGTCCATCTTCAAATTCAACACCGCGATGATCCCCATCCTCTTCATCGGATTCAGCGCCGACCGCTCCTACCCGGACCTCTACGACATCATCGACAAGCGGATCGTGGACGAGCTGAAGCAGATCCCCGGCGTCGGAACCCTCACCCTCCAGGGGGGCCTCCAGCGGCAGATCAACATCTGGATCGACCGGAAGCGGCTCGAGGCATATGGCTTCTCCATCCTCGATATCGAAGACATTCTCAAGAAGGAGAACTTTACCCAGCCGGCCGGGAGCGTCAAGTACGGCCTCACCGACTACCTGGTGCGGGTCCCGGGCGAGTTCGCGACGCCCGCGGAGATCAACAGCGTCATCCTCGGGCAGCGGAAGGGAAACCTGATCTACCTGAAGGACGTCGCGCGCGTCGAGGACAGCTACAAGGAGGTGACGAGCGACGTCCAAATTAACCGCAACCCCGGGCTGATGATGATGATTCAGAAGCAGATCGGCTCGAACAGCGTCCAGGTCAGCGAGAAGGTCAAGAAGCGGCTCGCGGCGCTGATGGGGAACCTTCCCGCCGATGTGCGGATGACCATAATCATGGACACCTCGCACGATATCATCAACTCCCTCAACTCCCTGAAAAGCACCGTCTGGCAGGGCGGGTTTTTCGTCATCCTGGTCGTCTGGTTCTTCCTGCGACGGTTCATCCCAAGTCTCATCATCGCCCTCACCATCCCGTTTTCGCTCCTCATCGCCTTCATCTACCTGTTCCTGAGCGGGCGCACGATCAACATCGTGAGCCTCTCCTCCCTCACCATCGCCATCGGCATGGTGGTGGACAACGCCATTGTCATCGTGGATAACGTCTACCGCCACATGGAGCGCGGGCGGCGCCCGCGGGAGGCCGCCATCTTCGGGACCAGCGAGATGTTCCTCTCCGTGGCCGCCTCGACCGCCACCACGGTCGTGGTCTTCCTCCCGATGCTCTTCATCTCGGGGATCGTCGGCATCTGGTTCGGCGAACTCGCCATCACGATCACGGTGACGCTCACCGCCTCGCTCTTCACCGCGGTGACGTTCAGCCCGATGCTCTGCTCAAAGATGATGAAGGTCGCAGGACGTAAGACGAAAGACGATTCGATGGAGGCACCCCCGCTCCCCAACGCCTCACGCCCCGGCTTCTTCTCCCGGTTCTACGAAATCTCCGAGCGCTGGTTCACCTCGTGGGAAAGCGGCTATGCGAAGGCCCTCGCATGGTGTCTCGCGCGCCGTAAATTCGCGCTCGGCGGCTTCACGGCGATGTTCCTCGGCAGCCTCCTCCTCATCCCGTTCGTAGGCTACGAGTTCGCCCCCGAGGACGACCAGGGCGATATCCGCGCGACGCTCCAGCTCCCCCTCGGCACGCGCATCGAGGAGACGGAGAAGGTGGGGCACCGCGTGGAGGATCTCTTCTACCGGCAGGTCCCTGAGCTCCGTTCCATCTTCGTCCGGAGCGGTTTGAGTTCCGACATCGGGGCGGTCTTCGGCGACGTCTCGGGCTCCCACGTCATCTCGGTGGGGGTGAAGTGCGTGCCGAAGACCGAGCGGAAGCGCCCCATCAAGGAGATCGCCAACGCCGTCCGCGCGGAGGTGGAGAAGATCCCGGGGATCGTGAAGACGAACTTCACCATCGGCAACCCGATCGGGCGCGCCATCTCCGGCACGGGTGGCAAGGAGGTCCAGGTCGAGGTGATCGGCCACTCGTTCGCGGACACCGGCGCCGTCGCGGAACAGATCAAGGCGGTCATGGAGAAGGTGCCCGGGGCGGTGGACGTCAGCATCTCCCGCGAGCTCAAGCGGCCCGAACTCCGCATCGAGGTAAACCGCGAGAAGGCTGCCGCCCTGGGTCTCAACATGCGCACGATCGCCGACACCATCAAGACCTACATCGAGGGCTCGTCCGCCACGCGGTACCGTGAGTCGGGCGACACTTACGACATCTATGTCCGTCTGGACGAGGCCTCCCGCTCGAAGAGGGAGGACATCGAGGGCCTCGTCGTCGTCTCTCCGTTCACGCAGAAACAGATCAAGCTCGCGAGCATTGCGCGGATCTACGAGACGGTTGGCCCCATGGAGATCGAGAGGAAGAACCGCGAGCGGGTCCTTCGGGTGGAGTGCAACACCTTCAACCGCTCCACGGGGAAGGTGAGCGACGACATCATGGCGGGGATGAAAAAGATCGCCCTCCCCGCGGGCGTCACCCTCAACTTCGGCGGCCAGGCGGAGGAGCAGTCCGAGGCGTTCCTGAGCCTGACCTATCTCCTCATCCTTGGTACCCTCCTCGTCTACATGGTCATGGCGGCTCAGTTCGAGTCGCTGCTCGACCCGTTCGTCATCATGTTCGCCATACCGTTCACCTTCACCGGCGCCATCCTTGCCTTCGTGCTGACCGGCACGACCCTGAACGTCATGTCGTTCCTGGCACTGGTCATGCTCATGGGGATCGTTGTGAATAATGCGATTGTGCTCGTGAGTTACATCATCATCCTCCGCGCGCGGGGGCACTCGATGGTCGAGGCGATCACAATGGCGGGGAAGGACCGCCTCCGCCCCGTCCTCGCGACCACCATTACCACGCTCGTGGGTCTTCTCCCGCTCGCGATATCCAGGGGGGAGGGTTCGGAGACATGGCAGCCGCTCGGCATCACGATGATCGGCGGGCTCAGCGTCTCGACCCTCATCACGATGCTCTTCGTTCCGACGTTGTACGCGGTGTTCGAGACGCACCTTAAGAAGCGCGATGAAAAGAAGAAGAGAAAGGCCTGTCCGGTCTCCGTGACGGGGGAGGATGCCACCCGATGAAAATGGTGATGATCTGCTACAACGAGGCGATTGACGACGAGGTGATGGAGCTCCTCGATGCGTGTGCCCTCGCGAACTACACGAAGGTCATGGGGGTCTTCGGGAAGGGGACGGGCTCGGGCACGCACCTCGGCAACGACATCTGGCCAGGCAGAAATAACGTCCTCTACGTGGCGTGCGACGACGCGGCGGCGGAGCGGCTCCTCCAGGGAGTGAGGGGGCTGCGGTCAGAGTACCGGGAAGAGGGGATCAAGGCGTTCTGCTGGAACCTTGAAGAGATGACGTAATAATAGTCCATGGTCGACAGTCGATGGTCCATAGTCACTTCAAAGTACTGTGGACTGGTTTCTTCCTTCCGCCTCAGCGCAATACGCTCTGTTTAAAGAAGTTACAAAATCTCTCGCCGGTTCGAACCAATTATTGCCCCCAGTAGCAAAATTCCTTAAGTTTTCCTGTAATTCCCTCTTTTCGTTAATAAAACTTTCCTTTTCCTTTTGATATTCCTCAAGAGTAATTGTGCCCTCGAGGTAAATACCTATCAGCTTGTTGCAGAAGATGCTGGAAGACCGGGGACAGAAGCTGGAATGGAACGAGGTGCTTCGCGATCTTGAGCGCTTGCAGGAAGCCGAGACGGTGTTTTCCGGGCGGCGATTCGTCCTGCGAAGTCAGCTGAAGGGCTGCGCCGGCGCGGTACTGCAGGCTGTGGGAGTAGCGGTCCCGCCGACGATACGGGAACTATAGCGCGCGATCTTAGGAAATCAAAATGTAGTGCCAAAGACTTTTTGTGTCTCTGTAACTCGTTCGTAATGAACATACTCGTGTTTTGAACTGTAGAAGATGGGTTTAACTGGAATGCCACACACACTCCGTCCAGGCTATTCTGTATTCAATTTATGTGGTAGATCGTAGCCGACACTGAAGTGTCGGCTATGGGGGGTGGGGAAAGCGCACTGTCTGGATCATTGCGGGTGGGAATGCGTAGGAAGAAAAAGCAGGGGGGCCTTGAGGCCCCCCTGCTATTGATAGAACAACGATCCCGCTCAGTTGACTACTGCCGCGCCCTTAGCAAGCAGGATTACATACTGGGTGCTCAGCGTGAGATCAGACAGCTTCCTCACCGGCGGTTTCTTGCCCGCCTGGATCATAGCGGCATAGAAGGTGATCGTCTTCCCCTTCATGGATAATGGGATTTTGACCGCCGGGCGCACCGTTGTTATGAAATCCTTAGTAAAGCTCTTCACGTTCTTGTAGAGCGGCGTGATTCCCTTCTTGACCTTCCCGTTCAGGTAGAGCGTGTAGGGCCCCGCGGGGGTGTCGGCGAGGATATAGAAGTCGAATGGCTGGGTAATATCCTCGGTCAGCGCCACGTACAGCGAGAAGGTCTGGCCGGTTGCCAATGTCCCCGGAACGATGACCAGCGGCGGTATTGATGTGGGGCTGGGCGTCGGCGTCCGAGTTGGCGTCTCTGTCGGCGTCGGGGTATTTACCAGAGGCCCCACCGTTCCTGTAGGCCTGGGCGTTGGCGTGGCAGTCGCTGTCACCGTCGGAGTATTAGTCGGCGTCGGTGTTATTGTCGGAGTATTAGTCGGTGTTGGTGTTATCGTCGGCGTGATGGTGGGAGTCGGTGTGATCGTGGGCGTTTCCGTGATGATGGGAGTCGGCGTGGGCGTTTTCGTCGGTGTCTGAGTGGGTGTGTGTGTGGACTCAGCAAGCACGTACAGGTTGCTATCTGCCGAGCCAATATACACCGTATCGGTGCTTATCGCCGGCGATGACCAGATAGCATCAGAAGTGGCATAGCTCCACAAGAGAGCACCAGCCGAACTCAGGCTGTAGAGACAGTTGTCTCGGGAACCCACATACACCGTATCGGTCCCGCTCAGCGCCGGTGAGGAAGTGATCGCATACCCGGTCTCATAACTCCACGAGAGCACGCCGGTCCGATCAGTGATGCAGTAGAGACGGTTGTCACCTGATCCCACATACACCGTATCGGTGCTTATCGCCGACGATGACCAGATAGCATCAGAAGTGGCATAGCTCCACCGGAGCGCGCCAGCCGAGCTCAGGCTGTAGAGATGGTGATCATAGGAACCTACATACACCGTATCGGTTCCGCTCAGCGCCGGCGAGGAATCTATATCAGCTCCAGTCGCATAACTCCATGAGAGCTTGCCAGTCAGATCAGTGATGCAGTAGAGTCGATTATCATCAGAACCCACATACACCGTATCTGTTCCGCTCAGTGCAGGGGAGGAATATATACCACCACTTGTCGCATAACTCCATGAGAGCATGCCACTCCGATCAGTGACGCAGTAGAGACGGTTGTCCTTGGAGCCCACATACACCGTATCTGTTCCGCCCCGCGTGGGAGAGGAATATATCTCATTCCCCGTCTCATAACTCCACGAGAGCACACCGGTCCGGTCAACGAGGCAGTAGAGACGGTCATCATCTGAGCCCACACACACCGTATCAGTGCCTATCGCCGGCGATGAGAGGATACCCCCAGAGGCGCCATAGCTCCACAAGAGAGTGCCCATCGAGCTCAGGCTATAGAGACGGTCATCTTGTGAGCCTACATACACCGTACCAGTTGCGCTTATTGCCGCCGACGAAGAGACATTAGCATTTGTTCTATAACTCCACCCCAACACTGGAACCATAGGCCCAGAGTACAAGCTCTTCCCTGTGTGGCGGGTATCGTGGCGGAACATCGGCCACGTTGTAGCCGGCACACCTAAGAATGTCACGTCGTCAATGTTCCAACCGGAGAAAGTCCAACTTGAATCCGTGGGGCCTATCCCCCATCGAATGTACACGGTTGGTTGCCCATCAGCGACTGTCGAAATATCGTAGGATACACGCGTCCAAGATGAATCAGTGAGACTCGTATTTGGATTGGCCCACACCCGAGTCCACGTTGAGCCGTTAGGTGAGACCTCTATATAGACGTGGTCGTATGTGCTAGTCTCTACATTCAGCCATCTCCAGAATTCGAGCGCTGTTTGGGTGATAGAGGAACAGTCAATCGCTCCCGTGGTAAGCCAGTAGGTCGTGGGTAGATTGTCCGGATAACCTCCGCTCAAGTTGTTGCCGTAGACATTGATGCCGGTATGGCCGCTTGTAGGATCGGGATTGCCGTGATCTCCATTTCCCCCGGTCGGTTGTCCAAAAGACCAATTGCTTTCCATTGCCCATCCCGGGTCGGTATCAAGCGGAAATTCGATAATAGGCGTTCGGATTGGCGTTATTGTGGGCGTCTGGGTGATTGTGGGGGTTTGTGTAATCGTCGGCGTATTAGTCGGTGTCCAGGTGATTGTGGGGGTTTGTGTAATCGTCGGCGTGGGCGTCATTGTCGGTGTCTGAGTGGGTGTGTGAGTAGGGTCGGTAAGCACGTACAGGTTGTGATCATCAGAGCCCACATACACCGTCCCGGTATGTATCGCCACTGATGACTCAATAAGGCCACCCGTCACATAAGTCCATGCCAGGCCGCCATCTGAATTGATGCTGTAGAGAGTGTTGTCTTTGGCACCCACGTACACCGTATCGTTTGCGCTCACCGCCGGAGAGGAAAATATATCACCCCCAGTTTCATAACTCCATGAGAGTATCCCAGTCTGATCAATGATGCAGTAGAGACGGTTATCATCGGAGCCTACCCACACTTTATCGGCGCTTATCGCCGGCGATGCGAAGATAGGCTCAGAGGCAGCATAGCTCCACAAGAGAGCGCCAACCGAGCTCAGGCTGTAAAGAGTGTTGTCTTCAGAACCCACATACACCGTATCGGTTCCGCTCAGCGACGGAGAGGAGAATATATCACCTCCCGTTTCATAACTCCATGAGAGTATCCCAGTCTGATCAATGATGCAGTAGAGACGGTTATCATCAGAGCCTACCCACACTTTATCGGCGCCTATCGCCGGCGATGAGGGGATAGGCTCAGAGGCAGCATAGCTCCACAGGAGAACGCCAACCGAGCTCAGGCTGTAGAGAGTGTTGTCTTCAGAACCCACGTACACCGTATCGGTTCCGCTCAGCGCCGGAGAGGAATGTATACCACCACCAGTTTCATAACTCCATGAGAGTACGCCGGTCTGATCAATGACGCAGTAGAGACGGTTGTCATCAGAGCCCACCCACACTTTATCGGCGCTCATCGCCGGCGATGAGAGAATAAGTTCAGAGGTGGCATAGCTCCACAATAAAGAGCCAACTGAGTTCAAGCTGTAGAGAGTGTTGTCGCTGGAACCAACGTACACTGTATCAGTTGCGCTTATTGCCGCCGAGGAAGAAACATCACTATCCGTCCTATAACTCCACTTCAACATCGGAACCACAGGTCCACCGTATGAGCTTTTCCCTGTACGGCGGGCATCGTGGTGGAACATCGGCCAGGGGAGTGTCCCCGTAAGGATCAATGCCTGATACGCGTCTATCCGTCCGAACCCGAAGTACGTATCACGGCCCGGCGTACCCAAATCTTTTGCTGATGCGCAGATGATCTGCCGCACCTCCGCATTGCTCTTGTCGCGGTTGTACGACATGATCAAGCCCGCCAACCCCGCCGCGTGAGGACAGGCCATTGACGTCCCCGACCACGTCTTATACCCCCCTCCCATGAAGAGGCTGTACACATCCACGCCGGGCGCCCCCACCTCGATCTTAGCACCCCTGCTGCTGAAACTCGCAAGGTTATCACTACTGTCCGTCGCTGATACCGCCATCGCATTCGCATACAGGGCCGGATATGATATCGCCCCTCCCGTATTCCCTGCCGCCGCGACAAAAAGGATCCCCTTACTGTACGCGTCATTTATGGCGGCTTCCATCGTCTGCGAATAGGCTCCGCCGCCCCAACTGTTGCTCATTATGTTGGCACCGTGCTCCGTCGCGTACACAATCGATCGCACCGCGTTTTCATTGCTACCGCTCCCGCCGGAACTCAGGAACTTTATCGCCATGATCTTCGCGCCCCACGTCACCCCGGCAATCCCCACTCCATTGTTCGTGTTCGCCGACGCAATCCCCGAGCAGTGCGTCCCGTGGCCGTGGTCGTCCATAGGATCATCATCATTGTTGGCAAAGTCATATCCCTTGATCACCTTCCCCACAAGATCGGGATGGTTATAATCAACACCGGTGTCTATCACGGCGATTATGACATCGTCGTTACCGGTGAACATATCCCACGCCTCAGGGCATCTGATCTTGCTGGGCCCCCATTGCTGCCCCCAGCTCGGATCGTTCGGCGTCAAGATGGCATGCACGATGTAGTTCGGCTCGGCGTACTCCACATCGGGATGGCTGCTGTAGAGCTTCATCATTTCTGGTACTGTGCTATCCGTGGGTATCTTCAATGAATACACGTCAACCCGGGGTATCCTGCTCTCCTTCAACGACGGCACCCTGATCTCACGTCCCGCCAGGTCTGCAACGCTCAATCCCGAGAAATTATTGAGCGTTTCGATCTTAATCTCCATATCCTCGCGGCCGAGATGTTCCCGCGCTATGTCGCAGAGAGAGGTGGTGCCGTCCAGCGTGACCACCGCATCACGGGCTGGGAGAACACTGTAGTTCTCATTGATGTCGGTAATCTCGCCGAAACCAAGCCCTGTCTTGAATTTCACAAGAATGCTATCAGCGACATGTTCATCACTGATACCGTCGCTTGTTGTCGTTATGTACCCCGTCTCTGATTCCTTGTAGGGTGAATCCGCCCAAACGGGGTTCGCCGCGAGGACGCAAAGGACGCTAAAGAGGAGCATGAGGCCGACGGTGTTGCTCTTCCCCGTCCTTCCCGAATACAAGTGCCTGGTCGTCATCACGCTTCTCCTTTCATTTTATGCCGTCGCAATTCGGATTCAATGGCAGATTCTTTAAAAAAGTTATTCCTCAGTTACGCCGTAAATGATAACTGCATTAAGTTGCGTGGCGTCGTAATGGCGATCCTCATTCCTGTTTACATGAAAATGCATCCTGTCACCGGCAGCCACCGGACCCATGGTCGGAAAACAGGGCCTGCCCACCGTTGTGGAGTAATCATCATTGAGATATATATTACCAGATTGTCTATGCTATTCTCAAAATTGCCTATTAAATTAGCCCTATGGTTTTAAGGTATAAAGGAAATAAATGCAAGCATTATATATTTAATCCAGCGAGACTCCCCACCTGTGAAGGCGGGGATGAGAGCCGATTGCTGCGAAGCAGCACGAGCGAAGCTCGAAACAAGTGGTACCACGGGTGTAAACCCGTGGCGATTCCATTCGCCTCTGAAAGAGTACGGGAGCCTTGGTGATATGCCGAACATAGACCTAAAGAAATTTTCTAATAATCTGATGTGCAGGGATGGCATATGGTTTTCGGAATCAGACGGTTCCTTTTCTTATCCGAAAGAGGGCCATGAATTGTTATTCCAGATAGAAGAGAAGAGCTATTGGTTTATCCATAGAAACGACTGTATTATCGAGGCAGTTAAAAGATATCCGCACCGTGGGGTCTTCTTCGAACTGAGTGGGGGAAATGGTTATGTGTCAAAATTTATTCAGGACCATGGATATGACGTCGTGCTGATGGAACCGAGTACCACGGGAATCGAAAACGCCAGGAGGCGTGGAGTAGATAACTTAATCTGTTCAACATTTGAGAATGCACATTTGAATGGAGCCCCACGGGCAAGCCCGTGGTTCCTCCATCACTTCGGCGGAATCCGCGCTCCGACGCTGAAGCTCTGGAGCGCAGGCGGCCGAAGCATACCCGACTACGCTAAACATGCCTACCGGCAAGCTACGTCGGGTTATCCGCTCGTATTTATTCATCCCGCTTAGCGGGACTGTGGTTTTCTGCGCAGGCGGATAAAAACTCAATCCCTGCGATAGGTATATTTGACGTGCTCGAGCACATCCCGGATGACGCGCATTTCCTAAAGAGCGGCAGGACGATTGCGTGTGGGTCGAGCTGTCTGGTCGTCGCGCGATCTGCGTGATGTGATAGCGCCGCCTCGATTAATTAGTTATATGGCCTGCTTCGAAATGAGGATCTGGATGAGGTCCCCCACGTTCTCGATGGCGTCGGCGACCTCGGCGATGATCGTCACCAGGTTCCCGATGATGATCTTTTCCGCGAGCGAGATATTGATCTCTTTGAAAAGCTTTTTCAATATCTTGAACTCGATCGAGTCCGCCACCTGCTCGCGGGTCGAGATTTCCTGGATGAGCGCGAGCGACTTTGACCTGTCGAGGAGGGGAACGTCGAACAGCTTCACGAGGGGCTCCAGTGTGATCACCGCT
>JAPLCX010000105.1 GCA_026392035.1 Candidatus Auribacterota bacterium
TTGACATGATAAATCTCCTTTCTTAAACCGGTTTAAGAAAGGAAAGTATATAAAATACCCAATTATTTATCTAACAAAGGGTTATGCAATATTTACCAACACGAATACCAACAATCTATGAGTATTTCACCCGCAATGACAGCCGGCTATCATTGTCAGTGTCTGACTGAGGCATTACCTCATTTGCCCGTATTTTGTGAAGCGGCGTCCCCTTTCAGTGGGTTCAGATCAACGGGGTACAGGTCCAGTGTTTCGATCTGTCCCTGCCTGTCGAAGGTGACGCTCGTCCGTGTGATTTCAATAATTTTTGCCCCATCGCTGTCCGGGACCACGTCGTTCTTGCCGTAGTAATCGGTCTTCCTTGTCTTTTTATTATAAATGATCGCTTTCACGTTCCCGCGGAGCCGGGAGATGGTGGTCCCCTTTAACTCCAGGTCCAGCTTTGGCAGCGGAGGGGGCGGGGTGGGGACAGGAGTCGGCTCGGGCGGCGGCGCGGCCACGATGTCCTTGTTTTTGAATATATTCGCCTGGTCAATGATCGCGTATCGCCCGCTGGTAATTTTTAGCTTTTCAGCCGGCGTGGTCGCTTCGGCCTTCTTGGCCGTTTCGGCCTTCTTCGGTTTTTCCGGCTGCCAGGAGGTCTGGAGCGCGCGGTAGGAGATGCAGGCGAGAAGCGCCCCCAGTACGACATTGGTGATGTGGAGTGATCGTAAGGGGATCACCGGACGCCCCCTTGCCTCAGCCGGCCGAGCAAATCCATCCTCTTGATTTCCTTTCCCAGTGCGCCCCCCTCACTGGCGAGGCGCTCCGGAGAACGCTCGCTGATGGCGCGGAAGATGCTGCTCGAATCGTCAATCAGTGTCTGTGACTCATCGATCCGCGCGCGCGAACCCCTTGAGGCATCGGAGAGCCCCTCGCGCAGGTAGATGGCCCTGTAGAGCATATCGCCCTCGATGACCTTTTCCTTGAGGCTGCTCCAGCAACCGGCGTCCCCTGCCGCCGCGCAGGCCTGGAGCCCTGAAACTATTATCCGAGCGTCGCTGAGGTATGCGCTCAGGGCATCCATGAATTTCTGATCACCCGGGCGCCTGTGGGCGAATTTGCTCCCCATCTCCTCGATGGCGGTCTCTGTGTGAGAGGGAACGGGTTCCCGTCTGGTCGAGAGGTGGAACACCAGGGCGCAGATGAGCAGCAGAAACGCCCCTGCCGCAACGGCCGGTTTCCTCAAAATATGTACGAGCGAAGCGAGGAACGGAATCGCCCCTGCCTGCCGCTCCCCCTCGATCGCGGTGAGCAGCTCGCTCCATCGCTCTGCGCCCGGTTCCATCCTCGGGAGCGCGGACAGGCCTCTGGAGATCGAATCCATCGCCGCGAGCTCCCGGGCGCATCGGGGGCACGAGGCGATGTGGCGCCCGACCTCATCTCCCTCTCGGCCTGTCAGTTCGCCGAGACGATAGGCGAGAATTTTATCATAATCCAGTGGGCATTTCATGGATATATCACGGGGAGCATTAAATATCTGACATGTCATTGCGAGGAGCGTAGCGACGAAGCAATCTCAACTCTTTGGGCAGTAGGAGATTGCTTCTCCCGCCAAGGCGGGATCGCAATGACCATGGCAAAAAGTGTAAAGAATAATGTGCTCCCATTAGTAAGTCAGTGGAGTATCCCCATTTTTTAGAAACCAAGGTAATTTTTCACCACGGACCTGCCTGCCGGCGGGCAGGGATAAACACGGATTATTTATTGCCCTAGAAACTAGAAACGAGAAACTGTTGTTACTGTTTTAAAGATCTCCGTGTCCTCCGTGCCTCCGTGGTAGATTATACATTTATCAGTCACCCCAGAAATCCTTCAGCCGTTCCCTGAGTATCTTCAGGCCGGCGTGCAGGCGCGATTGCACCGTGCCGAGCGGGCAGCCGGCGATCTCGGCAATTTCCGCGTACTTCATCGAGTCGAGGTAGCGCAGCGCGATCACCTCCCGCTGCTCGGGTGGGAGCGCGCCGAGCTCCTCACGCAGCCGCCCGGTGAATTCCCTGCCGGCGGCCCCCCTCAGGGGTGATGTCATGCGCCCCGCGGCATGGCCCTCGGATGCGTCTCTCAGCAGCGGGAGCGTGAAGTTGCGGCGGCGCTTTATCCTGCGCAGCTCATCCCGGCAGCGGTTCGCCGCGATAGAGTATATCCAGGTGGAGAACCGCTTCCCCTGATCAAACCGCCCCGCGTGCCTGAATACCCTGAGGAACGTTTCCTGTACGACGTCCTCAGCGGCCGCACGGTCGCCCAGCATGTAGGACGCGTAGGTCGTCAGGCGCGACGCGTACCTGTCATAGAGCACCCGAAGAGACGAGTGATCGCCTTCGGCGACCCTCAGCATGAGCTCCCCGTCTCTCACTTCCATATATTAATACGCTCCGGGGGTATTTTTGTTCGCTTCCGCGGCATTTATTTTTCGGAGCATCGCCCCTGCGCCCTGATCGCCGGGCGTGCGCCGTATCACCTCTTCCAGGTGTTCCCTCGCCTTATCGAAGAATCCTTCCTCCGCGAAGATCGCGGCCAGATTCTTCCGCGCCGCCGAATCACCGGGATCGAGCCTCACCGCTTCCTCGATCTCGCCCAGTGCCCTGGCTGGTTTCCCGTCATACAGGTACGCGAGGCCGAGCGCACTGTGGGCCAGGGCGTTCGAGGGCGCGATGCGCACGGCATCCCTCGCCTCGCGCGTCGCCCCTGGCGCGTCTCCCTCGCCGAGAAGGACCGTCGCGAGATTGATGCGGGGCTCCGCGTAGGCCCGGCTCATCCGGCATGCCTGCTGGAGTTCAGTGATTGCGGCTGACGTGTTCCCCTCTTGAACGGCGATCAGGCCGAGCATGTTGTGGGCCTCGGGGAGCGATGGGTAATGCGCGAGGGCGCGGTTGAGCATGTCTCTCGCGCAACCCCGCAGCCCCAGCGTGAAAAAGAGCTCCCCTGCCCGGAGCTCCTCGATCGGGAATGAGTCGCCCGTGTGGATGAGTGAGAGGCGGCAGCCGCTGAGGTCGAGGCGGGAAGGTGCGGGGAATCCGGGGCGATTTCTCAAGAAAATAACCGCGCGGGCATCTGCGTAGACGGGGATCCAGCCGTTGCTCTTCCAGAGCGACGGCAGCAGGGCCCTGACGTCCCGTGAGCTGTGCGTGAGGAGCGCCGCGGAGATCCCGTATTTCTCAGCGAGCGTGTCGAACGCGCCGATATCTCCCATCGCGCTGAGGTATGCCTGGAAGAGCGTCTCTCCGTAGACGAGGTTTCGCCCGTCAATGAACACCGCGCGGCGCGGATAGAAACGCCCCGCAAAGTAGCTCCCGATATCATAGTTGCAGAAGACGCGCCCCTCGATGCGTGATGAGTCGAGAAAATCCATGGCCGCATCGGGAAATGCGATCTGCGACTTCCCGAGGCCGAACCGTTTCAGGCTGCGCTGTCTCACGTAGTATGTGTTATCGGTCACCTCCCGTATCAGCAGGCAGAAAAGCAGGGAGATCAGCACCGCGCCCGCGACGCCGCAGACCCTCGCCGCCCCCGCCCATCGTTTCGCGAGGAATTGCGCGACCCCCGCGAGGTTGTACGCGAGCCCCGGTGCAGCGAGCAGCGCGAACAATGGCATGTGCCTGCGGGATCGCATCGAGAGGAATGCAAACACCGCCATGGTGACCGCGTGGGAGGCGCGCGCGTTCCTGATATTGACAATGGCCGAGGCGATGCAGAGCGTGAGCATCAGCTTGAAAAAAAATACCGAAGACGCGGCAGGGAAGGCTGCCGACGGCGGTGTCCAGGGGATGACGGTTGCGCTGAAGACGCGTGACGCTGTCTGGAGCCAGGGCTGGGGGAACACGGAAAATCCATACGGGTTGAGGATGCAGGAGGCCGAGGCGCACACGAGGATCAGCGCGAGCCTTTTTCGCCAGTGAGTCGCGTGCGCAGGCGGCCTCCTCCGTATATCCAGCAGGTAGACGAGGATGAGGAAAGGGCCAAGGAGGAATGACGGGTGCGTGTTCACCCAGAGCACCTGGAGCGGCACGAGGAGCCAGACTCGCGCGCTGTCGCTCGAATGTGTGCGATCGAGCAGGGAGATGAACGAGGCCGCGAGGAGCAGCGAGATGAGGTGTGGTTTTATGAGAAACCCATCGTTTGAAATGAGGAGCGAGAGCGTGAGGACCGAGATCGTGAGCGTGGGGGAGGCGTATGCGCGGCAGCACCGGTAGAGGATGACGAAGATCGCCAGCACGAGCGCCAGGCGGAGGAGGGTGAGGCCTACCGCACCGGCGGCGGCATAGGCAGCCCACAGGCCGGCCTGGGCGAGCCAGTGCACGTCAATCCATGATTCGCCTGCGGCGCTGTAGGAAAAGAAATCAGTCCGGGGAACGCGCAGGTTATGGCAGATGTACTCCCCGGTTTTCAGGTACAGCCAGACATCCGTGTCGATGATGCGGAAGCATCCAAAGGCGGATACGGTGAGAAAGAAGAACACCGACGGAAGGGAGCTCATCAGGCGTCTCATAGGGAGGGGTATTGTAACAAAAACGTGAGCCGGTGCGGCCGGAAATGCGTATGAGACCGTAATGGGGTATGGGGTTTTAGCCGCGGATTGAAACAAAGTGCGAAAAAGAATGGACACTACCTCAGCGCACAATTATTCCCCAAACAACATCCTCATATCCCGGTATACAGCTACCGATATCTCGCGGAATGACCCCCAATGGAACAAGGCCGACGATCACCTGGAAGTCCAATTCTCTATCTCCGGATGGGATTACATCCGGGATAGACGGTATCGAGAAGAGCGTCTTTGTTTGGGCCTTCCCTATCCCGTGCGGCGCCCTTGCCAGACGATGAACGCCCTTACGCAATGATCGGGTATTGCCGGGGACAAAGGAATAAAAATCGCCGGCTGCCATAATCCCTCCATACGCGTCACAAGGGGTCAGGAGAGGTTGTACGCTGACTTCGATCGCGAATGCCTTGCCCACTCTGGGATTTCCGATGCTCGGCGTGATATCCAGAAGCGGTGTTGGTGTCTGTGTCGGCGTCGGTACCGGTGTTGCCAGTCCAACAAACGCATAAACGGCATTGTCATCGGATCCCACATAGACCCTTCCGTATGAATCTATTGATGGAGAAGAAGCAACGTCGCCCTCCGTTCTATAGCTCCATTGAAGCGCGCCGGATGAGGCAATAACATAAACGTTGTTGTCACAAGACCCCACATAAGCTTTCCCGCTTCCGTCCACCGCAGGGGAGGAAGAAATATCATTTCCTGCGGCATAACTCCAGTTGAGAGAACCAGTGAAATTGAGCGCATAAACATTGTTATCGCAAGATCCGAAGCAAACTGCTGAATCATAAAGGGCGGGGGACGAAACGACATCATCTCCTGTCAGGTAACTCCATATAAGCGCCCCATTAGAATCGCCGAGCGCATAAAAATTATTATCACTGCTCCCCACGCAAACTGCTACTGCTCCATATTTGACTACGGCGGGAGAGGATAAAACATCATTTCCTGTCGCATAATTCCATCTCAACGAGCCCCACGAACGGGCGTAAACGATATTATCATGAGAGCCTGTATACTCAGAATAATCGGACATAGCGGGCGAAGAAAATACAGGCCCGCCGGTGAGGCAGCTCCATAAAAGGGTTCCCGGCTGTCTCTGGGTAAAATACTCCATATCCCATAATTTTATGGCATCACTCTCCTCATCCTCCTCATGACCGCAAGATAAGCTGCATGGAGGAGGGGCAGGCTGTCCTATAAATGCATAAAGCGCTCCATCATGAGATCCTATGCTTACAATATCAGGGTCTGCATAATGAGTGCTTATCGCAGGTGATGAGGAAACACTATCTGAACTTGAATAACTCCACAGCAGTGAGCCGTTCCATCCGATGGCATAGATGTTGTTGTCCATGGCGCCGGCATAGACCGTACCGTCATACTCCACGGCGGGAGAAGAAACTATGTCATCCGAGCTTGCATACCTCCATTTCAGCACACCATCCCACGTAAGCGCGTAGAGCCCGTTGTCACAGGAACCGAAATATACTCCTCCGGCATTGGTGGCGGATGGAGATGACGTTACTTTGCCGCCTGTTACGTAACTCCATGCAAGTTTTCCTGTTTCTGAAGCGATTGCATAAGTCGTTCCTGTGTGCAAGGCGTCTTTACGGAACATCGGCCAATCGTCATAGTAACCATGAGCAATGTCCCTTACTGAAACTGTGGCATATAATATATTCAGCGCAATCAAATATCGTCTCATGATTCCTCCCCTGCCCCGCTTCAATCTTTAAGGTTTGAACAGTCCCTCTTTTTACTTCACAATCGCCATTGTATCCGGATTGCTGAGCCATGTGCGGGTGTCGAGCGGACTGTAGCCTTTGTACACGAGCACGCCATGGATCAGATACCTGCATGTATACTTCTGAGCTGTAATAGGGTTATACTCATAATGTTCTGCTGCTGTTGAAGCTATGTAATTTCCATCAGGATCAATTGCTATCCCGGTGGCTTTTAGCTTGTACTGTAAATATTTATATACTTTTTCAGGAAACCCGAGTTAGCAATTACAATGATGCGAAATGCATTCCTACCGCAACTAATCGTGATAGTATCAGTTGCGCAAGTTTTACATGAGCGAAGTGGATAAGCCATTTACACAAAAACCCCCATAGGCCATCATGGCTTGAGATGGTGTGTTTTTGCACCATTCAATCTTGCCCTCAGCGCACAATTATTCCCCAAACAACATCCTCATATCCCGGTATACAGCTACCGATATCTCGCGGAATGACCCCCAATGGAACAAGGCCGACGATCACCTGGAAGTCCAATTCTCCATCTCCGGATGGGATTACATCCGGGATAGACGGTATCGAGAAGAGCGTCCTTGTTTGGGCCTTCCCTATCCCGTGCGGCGCCCTTGCCAGACGATGAACGCCCTTACGCAATGATCGGGTATTGCCGGGGACAAAGGAATAAAAATCGCCGGCTGCCATAATCCCTCC
>JAPLCX010000106.1 GCA_026392035.1 Candidatus Auribacterota bacterium
AACACAATAATTAGTACCAGTCAAGTTAGGCCGCGAGCCCCCATGGGGGCTCCTCTCTTCCCTCTGTCAAAGAACAGGATACTCCTTACACCAGTCCGGTTTTAATTGTTCCCACTGTCCGGTTTTAATTGTTCCGGAACATAATTTTCGGACCCGGTCGGTAATGGGTCACTTATGGGTGGCCTTCAACAATCGTTTGCCGCAGATAAGAAAGCATTGTACGAGTAGGTAGGGTTTCTTGCCGCTGATACACGCGGATTGCATAAAGGTTTATCTGCGTTCATCCGCGTAAATCCGCGGCTAAAACCCCATAACTGTCCCATTACGATTTTTTCACACCTCCTCAGTTTTGTGTGGGTCTCGGATAAACGCGAGTAGTCGTCTCGTCCACGGATTGACGCCGATACCCGAGAAGCAATCCCCGCTCATCCGTGCCGGCGCGCAGGTGTGAAATCCTGGGATAACTTCCCACACTGAATTCCCCTGTGACTGAGGACGTAAGGCTCGAAATTATCTCACCATTCGCCGTGAGTATGTAGTAAACTGAATCTTGTTGTACCGATCAGCATGCAACAAGGGGTGGCGGACATGGGCAATGCTTTGGTGCGATGCATTCTCGCCATAGCGGTTACCGCCGCGCAGCCCGCAGCGGCACCATCGCTTCATGACTTGATTCGGGAGGCGCTCGCGTCCAACCCCGAAATCCTTGCCGCGAAGACAGCTTCCGAGGCCGCGTCCGCGCGAATCCTCCAGGCCGCAGCCCTCAAGGATCCGCTCCTTGAACTGGAGTATGACCGGATAAATGCCGACAGGGACCTCACGGGGCACCCGATGACCATGTATGCGATCTCTCAGGAAGTGCCGTTTCCCACCAAACTCTACTATCGCGCCAAAATCGCATCGCGGCTCGCCAGGATGGCCTACGAGAACTACCAGTCGAAGGAGCGGAGTATCATCGCCCAGGTGAAAAGCGCCTACGCTGACCTCTTCCTCGTCTACAGGTCTATCGATATCACGAGAGAGAACAAGAGTATCCTCGATCAATTTTCGTCTATCGCCACAACGCGCTACTCCGCGGGCACAGGGACCCAGGCGGACGCGCTCAAGGCCCAGGTTGCACTCGCGAAGATCGAAAACGAGCTGATCATGCTCGAGCAGAAACGCCTGACCGCCCAAGCCAGGCTCAACGTGCTCCTGAACAGGGATCCCTCCGGAAAAATCGGTGTTCCCGTTTCCACCATCGCGATTGCTCGCACCCCCACCCTTGACGAACTGTACGCGCTGGCGAAGGACAACAATCCGGAGCTCAAGGCATACCATTACGGGATCGAACGGGGTGAGGCCGCACTCAAGCTTTCCGTCAACGAGTTCATGCCTGATCTCATGGTGCAATTTAAGCAAATGGTGACGCATGGCAATCTCCAGGGAGGCATGTGGGCCGGGACGCTGGGGATAACCCTCCCACTCTGGTTTTTCCAAAAACAGCTCTTCGGAGTGAAAGAGATGAAGTCGGAGCTCGATATGGTGAGAGCTGAATACCAGATGAAGCAAAACATGGTATTGTTCGATGTGAGGGATTCCTATGCGAGGGCGGAGGCAAATAAGAAAGTGGCAGACCTTTATGGGTCCTCTTTCATCCCCCAGGCGGAAGAAACCATGAAAGCCGCCCTCAGGGGCTACGAATCGGAGAAAGCCGATTTTCTCTCCCTCCTCGACAGTCAGAGAATGCTCATAGAATTCAAATTAGACCGTTACAAGGCTCTCATAGAATTCACAGTAGCCCTGGCCGATCTTGAAAAGGCCGTAGGCGTCGATCTCCACATTGCAGAATGAGGTGGCATATGAGAGTGAGAAAGTTCATTCCGGTAATTCTGATTTCAGCATTGTGCATCGCCATAGTTGGCGCGCTCTCGGGTTGTGGACGGTCACAGTCCGCCGAAAAGGACGCGTACTATTGCCCGATGCACCCCACCTATACCTCCGACAAACCCGGAGACTGCCCGATATGCAACATGAAACTCGTGAGACGGGAAAAGGCAGTCCATGGTCCGCAGTCCATAGTCCATGGCCTACAGCCAACGGTCCGCGGTCCGACAGGGCCCATGCCGGTGCCCGCGCAGGAAAAGACACTTGCTGAAGTGTGCATCGAGCACCACTGTACTATGAAGAATTGCCCGATGATGCTGCGAGCAAACATAAAACCCGGAGAGAGGCTCCTCTGCCCCGTGTGCGGGGAGGTGATATCCACGGCGAGCGGAAAAGTCGTGGAGATATCGGGAAAGCCTCCCGCGGCAGCTTCTGCTGCGACAGCAATCTCCGGGAAGCGGAAAATCCTCTATTACAGGAATCCCATGAATCCGGAGGCCACTTCTCCGGTGCCCGTGAAAGACTCCATGGGTATGGACTATGTGCCAGTCTACGAAGAGGTCGAGGAGGGAGAGGAAGGGCCCGGAGTGTACATAAGCCCTGAAAAACAGCAGCTCATCGGAGTGAAGATAGAACGCGTGAAGAAGATGAAACTGGAGAAGGTCGTTCGCGCCACGGGTAAGATTGCCTACGACCCGGAGCTTTTCGTTACGCAGGAGGAATTCATTCAGGCGCTTCAGAACGAGGACACCCTCAAAGCCTCTGGCCTGAAGGATGCTATGGGCAGGGCACAATCGCTGACGGAAGCAGCTCGCCGCAAGCTGAAGCTTTTTGGGATGAGCGATGACCAGATCGCCCAGCTCGAAAAGACGAGGAAGGCGGACAGGAGCCTTTACCTCCCCCTCACGGGAGAGAGCGTGTGGGCATACCTCGCGATTTACGAGTATGAGATAGGGCTCGTGAAGGTCGGGGATATCGTAGAGCTTTCAACCTCCGCCTATCCGGGAGAAAAGTTCCAGGGGAAGGTGGCGTCCATCAGCCCTGTCCTGGACCCGATGACAAGGACAAACCAGGTGCGGGTCGAGGTCGCGAACCGCGAGGATAAACTGAAGCCTGAGATGTTTGTGAACGCGGTGATACACGTGGCACTCGGAGAAAAGCTCGCCGTCCCCGAGTCGGCCGTCATCGATACGGGAGTGAGGAAGATCGTGTACCTTGCGCGTCCGGGAGGATACCTCGAATCACGGGAGGTGCGCCTCGGGCAGAAGGCAGAGGGATACCATGAGGTTCTGGAGGGACTCTCCGCAGGAGACTCCGTGGTTACCTCAGGGAATTTCCTCATAGATTCTGAGTCGCGCCTTAAATCCAGTCTCGGCGATGAACATAGCCATGGGCAATAACGATGACCACACTGGTAAACGCGATCATTGAGTTCTGCGCCAAAAACAGGTTTATCGTGTTTCTCCTCGTGGGCGCTGTTACCCTGGTCGGACTCTATTCCATGATGCACGTGCCCCTGGACGCTATCCCCGACCTCTCCGATACCCAGGTCATCATCTACTCCCGCTGGGACCGGTCGCCCGACATTATTGAGGACCAGGTCACCTACCCGATTGTCACCTCGATGCTCGGAGCCCCCCGTGTCAAGGATATCAGGGGGTTTTCCGATTTCGGCTTTTCCTATGTCTACATTATCTTCGAAGACGGGACCGATATCTACTGGGCCCGGTCGCGGACCCTTGAGTACCTTAGTAAGATAATCCCGCGCCTGCCTGAGGGGGTGCAGGTGGAACTGGGGCCGGACGCCACCGGCGTGGGGTGGGTGTTCCAATACGCGCTCGTGGATGAATCCCACACGCATTCCCTCGCCGACCTCAGGAGCTTCCAGGACTGGTACCTTCGATACTACCTCCAGTCGGTGCCGGGCGTCGCCGAGGTCGCCACGATCGGGGGCTTTGTCCGGCAGTACCAGGTCACCGTCAACCCCAACGCCCTCCTCGCCTACCATATCCCCTTGATGAAGGTGGTCGAGACTATCCGCAAGAGCAATAACGACGTGGGGGGGAGACTGGTCGAGTTCAGCGGCGCGGAATATATGGTGCGGGGACACGGATATATTAAATCGGTTAAGGATATAGAGGATATCGCCGTGGGAATGGGAAAAGACGGAATACCCATAACCGTCAAACAGATCGGCACCGTGGCAATCGGGCCGGATATCAGAAGAGGCGTCGCGGAGCTCGACGGCAAAGGCGAGGTCGTGGGCGGGATCGTGGTCATGCGCCACGGGGAGAATGCCCTGAACGTCATCAACAGGGTCAAGGCCAGATTAAAGGAGATTGAGCCCGGCCTCCCTAAAGGGGTGAAAATCGTTACCACCTATGACCGCTCCGATCTCATAAGGGCATCCATCGGCACGGTGAAGGATAATCTTATCCAGGAACTGATCATTGTGAGCGTGATGATCATCTTCTTCCTGCTGCACTTCCGCTCCGCGCTCATACCCATCATCGGGCTTCCCATCGCCGTCGCCATCGCGTTCATTCCCATGAGCTGGATGAGAATGACGACCAACATCATGTCCCTCGGCGGTATCGTGGTGGCCATCGGGGACATGGTGGACGCCTCGATCGTGTTCGTGGAGAACGTCCACAAGCGGCTGGATGAGTGGGCGAAGGGGCTGCGCACGGGGAGCAGGGAGGAGATCATGATCGGGGCGATGAAAGAGGTTGGGGCACCGATATTCGCCTCGCTCGTGGTCATGGCAATCGCGTTCATGCCCGTTTTCACCCTGGAGGCCCAGGAGGGCCGCCTCTTCAAGCCCCTCGCGTTCACCAAGAACTACTCCATCTTCTTCGCGGCCCTGCTGGCTATCACGCTCACGCCCGCGCTCGTGATGACCCTCATGCGGGGCAAGGTATACGCATTCACCCCGCGCTGGTTGTGCTCGATTACCAATTTCTTCATTGGCAACAAGATCATTTCTGAAGATACTCATCCCCTCAGCAAATTCTTGATCAGGATCTATCATCCCGTTGCGCTGTGGGCGATACGACATCGAAACCTTGTCGTGGCCGCCGCCCTCATCAGCATGGCCGCCACCGTGCCTGCGTTCATGCTGATGGGGTCGGAGTTCATGCCTCCCCTGAATGAGGGATCCATCCTCTACATGCCGACCACACTCCCGGGGCTCTCGGTTACCGAGGCGGGCAAACTGCTCCAGACGCAGGATAAGATTCTCCGGTCATTCCCCGAGGTCGAGAGGGTCTTCGGCAAGGCGGGGAGGGCGACCACCGCAACAGACCCGGCGCCCTTCTCCATGATGGAGACGACGGTGATTCTGAAGGATAGAAGGCAGTGGCGTCCCGGGATGACCTGGGAAAAACTGATCCATGAGATGGACGAGAAAATGAAGATCCCCGGCACCACCAACGCATGGACCATGCCAATCAAGGCGCGTATCGACATGCTGACCACGGGGGTGCGCACTCCGGTGGGCATAAAGATTTACGGCTCGAACCTGGATGAGATAGAAAAAATCGGCACCCATATCGAACAGGTCCTGCAGTCGGTGCCGGGCACACGCAGCGTGTACGCCGAGAGGGTGACGGGGGGTTACTACCTCGACTTCGATATAAAGCGTGACCAGATTGCCCGTTATGGCCTCACCGTCGAAGATGTCAATGATGTCATCATGTATGCCATCGGCGGGGAAAACATCACCACAACCATCGAGGGACGCGAGCGTTATCCCGTGAATGTGCGCTATAGCCGCGAACTGCGAGATGATATCGAGAAATTGAAGCGCGTGCTGGTTTCGACCATGGATGATGCGCAGATCCCGATTGCCCAGCTCGCCGATATCAGTCTCAAGCTCGGCCCTTCAATGATACGAGATGAGAACGGATTGCTCTCAGGTTACGTGTACGTGGATATGACGGGACGCGACATCGGGAGCTACGTGAAAGACGCGAAAAGGGCGGTGAGTGAAAAGATCAAACTCCCCACCGGTTATTCACTCACCTGGTCGGGCCAGTATGAGTACATGCAAAGGGTGAAGGACAGGTTAAAAATATTCGTGCCGCTCACCGTGTTTGTCATTTTCATCCTTTACTTTTTTACCTTCAAATCCATCACCGAGACACTGATCGTGATGATGTCGGTGCCCTTCGCACTCATCGGCGGTATCTGGTATCTATTCCTGCTGCACTACAATATGAGCATCGCAGTGTGGGTGGGGCTGATAGCCCTCGCCGGCGTCGCCGCCGAGACGGGGTCCATCATGATCGTATATTTGGACGAAGCCTATGCGCGCCGGAAATCTGAAGGCAAGATGCTATCCCTCGCGGACCTCTATGATGCGGTGATGGAGGGGGCGGTCCAGAGGCTCAGACCCAAGCTGATGACGGTCGGGGCGAACATATTCGGACTCATGCCAGTGATGCTGAGCGTCGGCACGGGCGCGGATGTGATGAAGAGGATAGCCGCGCCGCTGATCGGAGGACTCACCTCCTCCACGATCCTCACGCTCGTGGTGTTGCCGGCGATTTATACTCTTTGGAAATATCATTCGGAGATTAAATACGTTTCAACCCCGCACACGTGACCGTGATACCTGTTAGCCAAAAATCATTCTACCGCCTCACCGCCGATGAAACGGCCGCAGCGCTGCAGGTCGACACGCGAACCGGCCTGTCCGAAGGTGAGACCAGCGCGCGCCTTGAACAGTATGGCCCGAATCAGCTTCAGGAAAAGAAAGGCACCACTCCGCTCCAGATATTTATCGAGCAGTTCCAGGATTTCATCATCTGGGTTCTCATCGGCGCGGCGCTGGTGTCGGGCTTTTTGCAGGAGTGGATTGACGCGCTCGCAATCATTGCGATCGTTATCATCAATGCAATCCTGGGCTTCGTTCAGGAATACCGCGCGGAAAAATCCCTTGCCGCCTTAAAAAAGCTCTCCTCCCCCACTTCAAAAGTTATTCGCGACGGCCAACACGGCATCATCCCCTCGAGCGAACTTGTTCCAGGCGATCTCGTTGAACTTGAGGCGGGGGACAATGTTCCTGCTGACAGCCGCCTTGTCTGGCTTACCGCCAATTTCAGCGTCCATGAGGCAAGCCTCACGGGGGAATCAACCCCCGTCCTGAAAACAGTCCACTCCCTGGAAGAGAAAGAGGTCCCGCTCGCCGACAGAGCTAACATGGTGTATCTGGGCACTTCGATTTCATTCGGGAAGGCGCGCGCGCTCGTCACCGGGACAGGCATGCAGACCGAGCTCGGAAAAATCGCTCATATGATTCAGGAAATAGAGCACGAGGCGACTCCCTTACAGCGAAAGCTCGAAGCGTTCGGGAAATGGATTGTGTATCTCTGCTTTGCGCTGGTGGCAATGGTGTTTGCACTGGGCCTGCTCCGCGGGGGGAAGGTTCTCGATATGTTTCTCACCGCCGTGAGCCTTGCGGTCGCGGCGATCCCTGAGGGATTGCCGGCAGTGGTGACGATCGCTCTGGCCCTGGGCGTCCAGCGCATGGTCAGGCGCCACGCGCTGATCAGAAAGCTCCCCTCAGTCGAAACACTCGGCTGCGCGACGGTCATATGCTCGGATAAAACCGGAACTTTGACCAAGAACGAGATGACCGCCCAGGCTATCTATACGGGGGGCAGCCTGTTCAGGATAACCGGAATAGGCTATGAGCCAACCGGGGAGTTCCTGCTCGATAATGATCCTGCAAGGCTCGACGATCACCCCGCGCTCTCTGAAACTCTGAAGTGCGCCGCGCTGTGCAATAGCGCTCAGCTCGTTAAGGATAACGGCGGATACAAGATAGTCGGTGATCCCACCGAAGGAGCTCTCCTGACTGCCGCGGCAAAGGCAGATATATGGAAAAACAGAATCGAGGAGGCACTTCCCTTTATTGAGGAAATACCGTTCGATTCCGAGCGTAAGAAGATGACGATGGTGCGGAAACGAGACGGACAGCTCATCGCTTTCGTCAAAGGGGCGCCCGATATATTGATCGACGATTGCACCGCCCTGTTCGAACGGAGCGGCATTAGAACGCTCTCGGTGGAAGACAGAAAGGCGATTCTTGCATCGAACAGCGCCCTGGCTGACCAGGCGATGCGGGTTCTGGCAGTCGCCTACAGGATATTCGAGACTCCTCCCGAAGACTATGAGCCACGTACTATTGAGAAGAATCTCACGTTTGTGGGATTGATCGCCATGATCGATCCGCCCCGGGAAGAGGTCAAGGCCGCCATAGCAGAATGCAAAAGCGCCGGGATCAAGACGGTGATGATCACCGGGGATCATAAGAACACCGCCGTTGCCATCGCACGGCAGCTCGGGTTTTTTAAGGATGACTCCATCGCGCTAAGCGGCGAGGAAATGGACAAACTGGGCGAGGCCGAATTCGCCAACGAGGTCGCGAGAGTCCCCGTTTATGCTCGCGTGTCACCCGAACATAAGTTGCGGATCGTGCGCGCGTGGCGAACAAGAGGCGATATTGTCGCAATGACGGGAGACGGGGTAAATGACGCCCCCGCGGTAAAAGAAGCTGATATCGGCGTCGCGATGGGGATAACGGGGACCGACGTCACCAAGGAAGTGTCAGATATGGTGATCACCGATGACAACTTCGCGTCGATCGTTGCGGCCGTTGAGGAGGGGCGGGGCATCTACAGCAATATACAGAAATTCATCCACTATCTCCTTTCCTGCAACGCAGGGGAGATACTCGTCATGTTCGTCTCTTCGCTGGTAGGTTGGCCGTTGCCGCTTCTCCCCATTCAGATCCTCTGGGTCAACCTCGTGACAGACGGCCTCCCCGCCCTCGCGTTGGGCGTCGATCCCGTGGATCCGGGGATCATGGACCGCCCTCCACGCCCACCGCACGAGGCGGTCGTCACCAGGCAGCGGGCGTACATAATGCTTTTGCAGGGTGCCTTCATTGCGCTATGCAGTCTCGCCGCGTTCCACTTTGTATTCTGTATCGAAAAGGAAGGAATTGAGCGCGCGCGGACAGCCGCATTCATCGTGCTCGCGGTATCACAGCTCTTCCACTCGTTCAACTGCCGGTCGATGACGGAATCGCTCTTCCGGCTCGGCATCTTTTCAAATGGGAAGCTCGTCATCGCCACGGCGCTGTCGTTCGCTCTCCAAATGGGGGTGGTCTACGTCCCATTTCTGCAGGGGATCTTCAAGACGGAGGTTCTCGGGATTTTTGACTGGCTGCTTGTAGTCGCGATCTCGTCTCTGCCCCTCTGGGCGATGGAGATCGTGAAGGCAGTGAACAGGAGGGTGCACTTTCTGAGGTCTCTTTAGGCCGTTATGTCGGCACCACCGGCGGCGCGCGCCAGGGTCACGGCGTGGCCGGTGATGCGCCTCAGCGCATCCAGGATATCCAGGAATATGGCGGAGCTCCTGATCTCGCACGCGCCGGACATAAGCCTCTTCTCGTGCTCAATGCTGAAATTGCTGATCATCAGCTTAACCGCGCGGCCCTTTTCCGCTACCGTTGACGACAGGCCCCCCTCCCCTCCCCTGACTGCCTGAATGGCGCGGTGCAGGAGCGAATCCACCTCGGCGTGAAGATCCTCGATCTCCTTGAACGCATCGTCACTGAAGAGCAAACCCTCCTTTATTTTCGCCATGGCCGATTCGCAGTAATCCTCTATGCACCCGCTGACCAATTTCAACTGGCTGACCGCGCCGATGTCCGATTGTATGCCCGCCCGTTCACCATCGGGGCGCCCCTCTGCGAGGGCGACGAGAGACGCCGTGAGCCTCTCGGCCTCCCGCTCAACCGCCTGCCCTCCTTCGAGGGCCTGCCGGAGGCTCTCCGCGCGGAAGCGGCCAAAGCCCTCCACCGCGAGCCTGAACAACCGCTCGATCTTCTCCGCCATCTCGCAGATCTCTCCGAGGAGGGTATCCCGGCGACCCAGGAATCCGTTGCGCGCCACTTCTGCCATAGAGGCCCTCACTATCCGATGTCTGCCCTCACCGGGGATTATGCCTGAATCTGAATACCAGAACCGTGATCAGCACCCAGAAGCATACGTCGTACCCGCTGATCGCTTTTTCCATCTCGGTGAGCAGGCTTATCCCCGGTCGAATATCACCGCCGGTTGCTATCAGAGAGTCAATGACTTTGAATATGAAAGTGCCGACGCGGAGCACGACGCTGAACAATGCACACGCGAACACCGATTCGACGAACTTATAACCACACCGTACCAGGAAACCCTCTGATCGACCCGGTTCCTTATCCGCTCGGGCAACGTGGCGAGCGGAGCTGGGTTCGCCCATGGGCGACGCCCCCCCAGAGAAGCGGGGCTGCCCCATGCGCGAGAATCGCAGCTCGCCTCTCTCCAGCGGACCACCGCACTTCGCGCAGGTGCTCCCGCCGAAATAATCGATCTCACAGCGGCTACAATACATCAGTCAGTTCCCCCAAACGATTCAATCGCCTTCCGCTCATCGTCGTAGATAGAAAAGATATCTTGCAGGCGGGCCATCTCAAGGACGTTTCGGGGGGCTCCCTTCAGATTGAGGAGTTTCAAACCGCCCCGCTGCGCGTCCAGGCGCTTCTGTTCAGAGAGCAGGACCCCTATGGTCGAGCTGTCTATGTAGGTAACCTTTCCAAGATCCACCACGATCCTGGTAATTTTGCGGTTGATGTACTCGTCGATAATCTTCCTGAGTTCACCACAGTTATAGATATCGATCTCTCCGGCCATCTCGATAATCCCCACCCTCCCCTCTTCGCGCACGAGCACTTCCATCTTGCCCATCATCCCGAGTATCTTCCGCTTCATATTCCCTCCGATCATTGAGTTAGTTTAACCACTGAAGACACTGAAAATAACCTTCAATTTTTCCTCAGTGTACTCAGTGCCCTCAGTGGTTATTAGTTGCTTTACTTTTCTGTGGCGCCCACGGTGATGTAGTCCTTCATCTTCTCATACTTCTTCCGTCCTATTCCAGGCACCCTCTCGAGCTCAGCCGTGCTGCGAAACGGCCCTCGCGCGCGTTCGAGGGCGATCGCCTCTGCCATCTTATCACCGATGCCGGGGATTGTCGCCAGTTCATCCTGTGCGGCGGTGTTGATATCAATGCGCTTCACCTGCACAGGCCTCCGCACGCGCCTCAGGGCCGTTTCCCTGTTCCGCTCCCTCGCGGCGATCTCCTCACCCGCGCGGGGTACGTACACGAGCTCGTTTTCAACGAGCGCGACAGGAGAATCCAGGTACTCCAGCGCCGCATCCCCCTGCGGCCCGGCGGCGATGGCGGCAGCTCGGGCCATACTCCCCTTCGCTACCCTGTACGCTCCAGGCCGTTCAACGGCGCCCGCGACCGTCACGACTAACGCGTCTCGCGCCCCGATCTGCGACGGTGAAAGGAATATCTGCGGATACCTGACGTATCCGAGGAGCAGGGCAGCGGGAATCAGGACCGCGAGAATGATAAAAACCGCCAGCCGCTCCTCAAAATAAAACTTCATGTTTTGAAATTAAACCACAGATGAACACAGATACACACAGTACCTTATCGGAATACTATATGCACATATTTTCGCCGCAGATGTACGCAGATGAACGCGGATTACTATAGAATAGACTACTACATTGTTAAACTAGTTATTGATAGTTGTTATACCTCATGGTATTATCTTCTAAAGAGAGGAGATACCCATGAGCCAAAAAAGCCACCGCGTTAAGTTGACTGAACATGAACGACAGTATTTGCAGAAGATCGTAGCGTCGGGCAAAGACA
>JAPLCX010000107.1 GCA_026392035.1 Candidatus Auribacterota bacterium
AGGAAACGGGCTCGGGATGGAGCAGCAGGCAAGTCACGAGTGCTGGCGTGAACGGAGCAAGCAGTTGAACCCGCGCATGCGCGAGGGAGGGACCAGATCATGTCTATTGACTCCGCGCCTTTGATGGGTGACCCATTACAACATTTAAAAAAGCGATCAGGAGGACACGGCAACCGTTTAGAGCATTGACGGGAGTGCGGCAATGGGTTAGAATGCGTTCATCACAATGGGGGGAGACATGGCAACCAAGAGCAGCGCGTTTCAAAAAATGCATCTCGAGGAGATCGAGCAGCGCGCGTGGATATTCTACAACCTGAATCGCAGCAAGGAATACGCTCGGGAGCGCATCATGGAGAACCTGAGATGGGAATTTGAATCCTTGCCCTCTCCCCTCCTCGAAAAAAAGGTTGACGAAATTATCAACCATGTGTACAAGAAGTAGCACGGCGCGGGTCGCGACGGTGTGAGAGAATTTCAATCTCGCCTCGAAATATTGTGAGCCGAAACCGGTTATTCAGCACTCCATTACTGACCTGATTGAAATAGATCTCTCCCCCCTTCAATTTCACACAGAAAACCATAGAGCTCCGGAATCTCGATGAGTATCGACTTGCACGTGCACACGAAGGCTTCCGACGGCCTCTATTCACCAGCCGACATTGTAAAAATGGCCGTGAGCGCCGGGGTATCCGTTCTCGGGATAGCCGATCACGACACCGTGAACGGGATTGACGAGGCACGGGCCGCCGCATCGAAAAAGGAGCTCGAACTCATCCCCGGCGTTGAGATTAACTCCTACAATGGCGATGCCGAGTATCACATCCTGGGCTATTTCCTCGACCACAAAAATAGCGAGTTGCTCCGGGCGCTCGAAGAACTGAGGGCGGCGAGGATACGGCGCATGCACCGTATCGTCTCCAAGCTCGGCCTGATCGGCATAACCGTGAACCCCCAGGAGATCCTCGGGTTCGCCGAATCCGGCACCGTCGGCCGGCCGCACATCGCGCAGGCTCTGGTCAGGAACGGATATGCCACCTCGATCCGTGACGCATTTGACAGGTATATCGGGGCGGGGAAGCCCGCCTATGCCCCTCGATCAAAACTTACGCCGGTCGAGGCAATTGACATCATCAAGACAGCCGGCGGGCTCGCGGCGCTCGCACACCCCGGCCTATGGCATGGGGACGCACTCATTCCCCAGCTCGCCGCATGGGGAATCATCGGCATTGAGGTCTATTCACCCGATCACACTGCCGTGCAGGTCGCCCGCTATCGCGATATCGCGCGCGGCCTCGGCCTGGTCGCACTCGGGGGGAGCGATTTCCACGGCTGGGGCGATCCCGCGAGGAATAAAATCGGCATGGCCTCCACGCCGCCTGAGGAATTCGCCCGCCTCAGGGATATGTCGCGGAAGCAGCGCTGCCACTGCTCATAGGAATAGAGGATGGAGGAATGACGTCGTCAAAAGTATTTTTCACTGATCTGAGAGCCAAGGCGGACAACTCCCTTCTCGCGAAAACAGCCCGCCTTGTGGACCGCACCGGATTCTTGAGCCGCATCCGGAAAGGCGACAGGGTCGCGGTTAAGCTGCACTGGGGAGAGTGGGGCAACGTGGCATTCCTGCCGCCTCCCTACGTGAGGTGCGTGGTTGATAAAATAGCCGAGGCGGGAGGCAAGCCTTTTCTCACCGATACCAACACCCTCTACTCCGGACAGCGGCGCAACGCGATAGACAATCTGCTCACCGCGCTCAAGAACGGTTTCTCGCTCGCGTCGGCAGGGGCTCCCGTCATAGTGGCCGACGGCCTCACGGGGCAGGACTGTGTCGAGGTTCCTGTCAACGGGAAGCGGATAGAGAAAGCCAAAATCGCGGGAGGCGTCTACCACGCCGATGCCCTCATCTCCCTGGCGCACTTCAAGGGGCACGAGCTCTACGGGTTCGGCGGAGCGCTGAAGAATATCGCCATGGGATGCGCGACCCCCGCGGGGAAGCAGGTCCTCCATTCCGACGTGAAACCGAGTGTCACGTCGGAAGCGTGCATCGGCTGTGAAACGTGCGTCGCCGCCTGCGCCAAAGGTGCGATCCGCATGAAAAACAACAAGAAAGCCGCCATTGACGCGGGCCTCTGCACCGGCTGCGCGGAGTGTGTCGCCGTCTGTCCGGCCCGGGCAATCCCCATCAACTGGAAGACCGCGTCGGCGCCGCTCATGGAGAAAACCGCGGAATATGCCAAAGCGGCGCTCTCGAACAAGGGGGGAAGATGCGCCTTCATTAATTTCCTGATCCACATATCCCCCGAATGCGACTGCTACCCGTGGAACGATGCCCCGTTTGTCGCCGACCAGGGCATCCTCGCCTCGTGCGATCCGGTGGCTCTTGATCAGGCCTCTGCCGACCTCGTAAACGCGGGGCAGGCGCTCGCCAATTCCAGGATTGATATGAAGGAGCGCGTGACCGACAAGATCGCCGCAGTCACCGGAATCAAGGATTGGAAACTCCTCCTTGAATACGCGGAGGAGATCGGCCTCGGGAGAACGAAATATGAAATCGTGGAGGTGGGTTGACTATCCGGGTAAAGGTTTTCAGGAAAATGGCAACCAAAGGCATGCCGATGTGCCGGAATAAGAGACCCGTGGGCCACATGCATCGCTCATTTTCCACGTTCGCACAGAAAGATCGATCCCCATCATGAAAAAAGAAAGATTCCTGCTCACCACCTCTGCAACATTCGATGCCGCCCACAGCATACGGGCATCAGGCGGAATCTGCGAAAAGCTCCATGGACACAGTTGGAGGATCGAGGCCACGTTCTCCGGCTCCCTGGGAACGGGCGGGGTCGTGCGGGATTTCCTTGAGCTTGAGCGGGAGGTCAGAAGACTCGTGATTTCCAAACTGGACCACTCCAACCTCAATGACTCCTTTGAAATGCCGACCACCGAGCTTATCTGCCGCTGGATATGGACTCAGCTCTCGCCGCTCGGCGTTGTCGAATTGCGGCTCTGGGAGACCCCTATATTTTCTGTCACGTACAGAGGAGACCAGTAGCCCGGTGAAGCGATACCCCGTCCCGGATATCAGGCATGCCCTGCTCATTGCCCTCCTCTGCGCGCCCGGCACCTGTCGCTGCGGGTTTTCGGAAGAAGCCAAAACGGCGGAGGACTATCTGAAAAAACTGAGCGCCCTGACTGCACGGGTGGTCGGGGGCGATATGGAGACCCGCAGGACAACCGCCAAGCTCTTGAGAGACATGGGAGAGCCGGTCCTTCAGTATCTCGACGCTGAGTTAAAATCACCCGCCCCGGAGCGCCGCCGCCAGGCAGCATTCGTCCTCGGCGAGATCGGCAGCCCCTCGGGCCGTGCGTCCCTCAGCCCGGCGCTCAGGGACCGGGATGGAGCGGTGAGGGCGGCGGCGGTGAGCGCGCTCGGGAAACTCGGCGAAAAGGGATCGGCGCGGGAGATCGCGGCCCTGCTGACCGACCGCGACGCACAGGTCAGGGCGGAATCAGTACGCGTGCTCGGAGAGCTGCGCGCGACCGAGCACACCGAACAGATAGAGCGGCTGCTCTTCGACCCGAGTGAGCAGGTCAAGGCACATGCGATCCAGGCTGTCGGCAACCTGAGGGACCGGAGCGCGGTACCCGCGCTGCTGCGGGCGCTCGATTCGCCGTCAGCCGGCATCAGGAACAACGCGGTCATTGCGCTGGGCAAGATCGGCGATCCGTCGGCATTGCCCAAGATACGAATGGCCATGGGAGACGCCGATCAATGGGTCCGGAGCTCCGCAGCGGCGGCGCTGGGCGAGAGGGGTGACAGAGACGCGATTCCCCTCCTGATTACGGCTGCGTCGGACAAGAGTTGTTACGTGCGGGGGGCGGCAGCGGGCGCGCTGGGTGCTCTGAAGGCGCCATCGACAATCGCGCCTCTCTGCACACTCCTGAGCGACCAGTCCCCGAGCGGGTTTTCCATCCTCGAACCCTACCGGCAGACGGAGGTGCGCGAGGAGGCCGCCGAGGCATTAGGCAAGATCACCGGCCTCACCCACGGATTTTCGAAAACCGCCGGCGCGGCTGAGAGGGAAGAGGCACTCCAGAAATGGCAGGAATGGTGCGCCGCTCAAATGCCCACCCCCACACCAGTCAAATGATCCACGCGAGATGCAAGAAGTACGAACCGGACCCTAGAGGTTGACGTGCGACACAGATTCACACAGATAGGCGCAGATGAACACAAGTTTTTCAGTGCCCTCAGTGTTTTCAGCGGCAAAACAGCGAGATTTTAAGTTGTGAGGCTGCCTCTTTCTTAGTATATTTCTGTACTCGCGGCGCTCATGGCGAGTCAACCACAGGAGGAATGCAATGCCGAAGATCACACAGGACGTGCTCAAGCTCGTGAAAGATCATAATGTCAGGTTCATCAGGCTCTGGTTCACCGATGTCCTCGGCCGCCTCAAGGGATTCGCCATCACCCGCTCGGAGCTGGAAGAGGCGATGGAGAGCGGGATGGGGTTCGACGGCTCGTCGATCGAGGGCTTTGCCCGCATCGAAGAGAGCGACATGATCGCCATGCCCGACCCGAACACCTTCTGTATCCTGCCTTGGCGGCCGCAGGACGGTGGCGCCGAGGCGAGGATGTTCTGTGACATTCTCGAACCCGCCGGGAAGCCGTATGAGGGCGATCCGCGCCACGTGCTCAAGCGCGCGCTGAAGCGCGCCGCCGACATGGGATACACCTACATGGTGGGGCCGGAGCTGGAATATTTTTATTTCCAGGACGACAAGGAACTGCGGCCGCTGGACAGCGGCGGCTATTTCGACATGGCTCCCCTCGACCTCGGCACGGACCTCCGCCGCGAGACGATACAGATACTCGAAGACATGGGCATCGCGGTGGAATACGACCACCACGAAGTTGCCCCGAGCCAGCACGAGATCGACCTGCGCTATACCGAAGCCCTCACGATGGCCGACAGCGCCATGACCTATCGCCTGATCGTCAAGGATGTGGCCCGGAAGAGAGGCGTGTACGCGACGTTCATGCCTAAGCCGATAGAGGGCCAGAACGGGAGCGGCATGCACACCCACCAATCGCTCTGCACGCGGGATGGCCGGAACGCCTTTTTTGACAAAAACGACGCTTACCACCTCTCATCTGTCGCGAAGTCGTTCACGGCGGGCATCCTGCGTCACGCAAAGGAGTTCTGCGTCATCACGAACCAGTGGATCAACTCCTATAAGAGGCTCATCCCCGGCTATGAGGCGCCCGTGTACATTTCATGGGCCCAGCGCAACCGATCGACGATGGTCCGCGTGCCGATGTACAAGCCCGGGAAGGAGAAGGCGACCAGGATCGAGTTTCGCGCTCCCGACCCGGCCTGCAATCCCTATCTCGCCTTCGCGGTCATGCTCGCCGCGGGGCTCGAGGGAATCGAGAAGAAATATCCCCTTTTCCCCCCGGTGGAAGAGGACATCTTCGAGTTCAGCGAGCACGAGCGCGCAAAGGCCGGGATCGAAACGCTCCCTGGGAGCCTCTACGCAGCCATCGTCGAGGCTGAGAAGAGCGACTTCCTGCGCACGGTGCTCGGGGATCACATCTACTCCAAGATCATCGAGAACAAGAAGATCGAGTGGGACCGCTACCGCGTCCACGTCTCCCGGTATGAGCTCGACAAGTACCTGGGAATAATGTGAGGCCGGGCAACTCCGCAGCGGATGATCGCGAACTATCTGTCCTTGCAGAAGGAACATCTCTCCATCAGAGGGGAGAGGAAGGATAGGGGCGTTTCTCCGATCGCGCGCGTGTCCGTCGCCCCGACGGCAAAATCCACGAGATAAGCGCGGATATCCCCGGATAGAACACCCTCATCTCCTGCCGGAAGAGCATCAGTAAAATCACTGCACCAACGGCGACCAGTGCCGGCACCCCGAGCGTCGCAGCCATCTTGCGCCATCCCGCGAGATGAGCTATCGCGAAGGGGGCTCCAATGATCAGTGCAATCTCCAGAAGTCCCATTCCTCGCGACCTCCTGAGATAATCATCGCGGAGCGCGTTTTCCGCGGCGGTCGCCAGGATAACGGCTTCCGGCACGGAAGGGGAAGTGCGGGTGCGAAGTCGCCGGCCGCTCGAACCGATCAGGACAATCTTCCCGGAGAAGACAGGTGGCGGCAGCTTCCCCTCGAGCAGAGCAGCGGCGGAGCACACCATCCCTCCCGCGTATTCCCGGAACATGAGCCTTCCTCCCGAATCAGTGTTGACACGAAGGCCGTCCACATCAATGCCCTCAACCGCCTCCCCCTTCAGCCTCAGCGTGACGCGGCGCGCCCCGAGAGAGACGGCGAGCAGAGCGACGGGGAACCCCTGATAGGGAGCATGTTCTGCCCATGCAACCAGGGGGACTCCCCGCGCGACGCCGTCAGCGTCGGGGGGAATGTTGGAAAATCCGCATCCGGCCGCGGCATCCACGGCGCGGGCATTCGCGCACTCAAGGACCGCCTGGGGTGAGGGCATCCAGCGCCGGGGTCTCCCCCAGGGATTGGTGCTGAACTGAATCCGTGATTTTTCGACGACACCCAGGCTCCCCCGAGGGGAATCTTTCACATCACATGCGAGCCTGTAACCGACGACGGTCTTCCCGGCGCCGCGCACGGCGGCCTCAAATGCTGCGTCCGCGTCGGCCGGGCAGTCACATATCCCGATCGCGCGAGGCTTCCCCTGTGCTACCGCGGTGATGATCTTTGCAATGCCCTGTGCGTCCATTTTTGCGGTCTTTGGGGAACTGCTTTCGCCGGTGAGGATGACGCAGGTTGAAGAATCAGAGCGCTTGGTCGGGGCGAGGTTCAGGAGGAGGTCCTGAACATTCTGCTCGCATGTGGCGAGGAACACGGGAGTGCGCCAGTAGAGCGCGAGCACGAGGGCGGAGAGGATGAGAGGGGCGAGTATCCTTGTGCGTCCCGGGATAGTACTAGCGGACATGGCTGTTGGTTAGTTAAGTAGCTATTAAGGGCAGCATTGTTGTTTTACAGCATGCATGTCACCCCCGCGGAAGCGGGGGGCCGGCATAGAAGCATCTAACGCTGGATTCCCGCATGCGCGGGAATGACAACGGTTGAAGATGAAAAACTATTCATGCTCCAGGTAATATCCACTCCCCCACAGAAGGGGAGGATACCGATTGAGAACTACTTCTTCTCGGCGAGGATCTTTTCTATCTCCGTCTTGACCCGCTCCCAGTCCTTGTCCGAGTTCACCTCAACCTTGATTGCCTTGATGCCGCAGTTGTTGTACGCCTCAACATCCGTGTCGCTGTCGCCCACGCCGAAGAGGACATCGGCCTTCCGCCGGATTTCCTTTATCGTGTCGGTCTTATACTCGATGGATTTCTTAAACCCCTTCCGGTGATACACCCACTTCCCCTTCGGGAACTTGTTGTCCTCGATCCACTTCATTGATGCCTTGAGGCACTTCTGGCTGCGAGCGCTTACGTAATAGATATCAACCCCCTGGGCGCTCACCCGATTCAGCACCTCGCGCGATTTTTCGATCGGTTTGTCCTGCGCGATCAAGTCGGGAGAGAAATAGATGTTGTAGTATCCCTTGGGGTCCTTCTCCTTCGGGCATTCCGCTTCCGCCTTTGCCCTGCGGGCGGTCTCGTCGGCAATGGTGCCGTCCATGTCAATGACGCAGGCCCTCGGCTTCGCGCCTGCCTGTTGCGACGCCTTCGCCTCCTGCGCGTGCGCCTGCATTCCGAGTGCAAGCACCAGCAGTACGGCAAGCAAGCACCTGTACTGTTTCTTCACACATCCCCCCCTTTGTTGAGAAATGAAACCACGCACCCTGAGCTGGGTACGCTAATCACAATAGCACAATTGTTCCCGGCAGGAGAAGAGTCTTTTGTAATGCCTCAGAAGGCGTGAAAAAATTCAAATTGCAGGCTGAATTTGCCAAAGCAAGAAATTGTCATTGCGAGTCCCGCTTAGCGGGACGAAGCAATCTGTTGATTTGCAGGCAGTTGAGATTGCCACGCCCGCCTCGCCTTATCAGCGAGTTTATCCTGAGCGAAGCCGAAGGAGCGTCCTCGCAATGACAACCGGGCTCGTAGCCGGGACTTCAGTCCCGGGGAAACGTTAAAAATGCCTCAAACCATTTACCGCCCAGGATTGCGCGACTGAAGATGCTCTTCGTGGCGGCCAATATCCGGTTTCATAACAATCACGATGAAGTGCGCTACTCGATGCACGAGCAGCGAGCCGCAGGATTGATCGACTTCTTGGGGTACTTGGATCGGAGACGAAAAAAGGCCGCATAGTGCGGCGGTTTTTCAATCCGTCGCCGTGCAAAAAAATATTTTGCACGAGACGAGAAGAGATAAGTTACATGACATAACAAGCGAAAACGAAGCGGTAAAACGATAAGAATCAGGAAAGTGGTGCAAAATTCAGGTAATACCAAGCAAGCCTGATACTGCATTCAAGATCCTATGCAGTAACAAGCATTTTACGGATTTTTCTCAACACTTTGAGCAGATCAATGCAAATGACAGCTCCCACTGCAAAGAAGATCGGCATCATATATGATACCATTCGGTACACTATTGAGGGGGTCGGCATATAGCCATAAAGGGCCAAAACGGCGACATACCCAATTGTTGTCAGCGGCAGAAAGAATACGGAGAGAACTACGATCCATCTTGCACTCAGTTCTCGGTAGAAGAGAATCGATGGAAATAAAGCGACAGCTTTCGAGCTGACTGATCCATCAATGAGCATAGAGCAGGCTTTATGAAGGTGAAGAGAGAGGGTTAAAAGGAGGACAATAATAACCAAGGGACCCACAAGAACAGCGATTTTCTTCGGCACTTCTATATATAATAACTTGACTTCTTTCAGCTCTTTTTCGATCAAGTTATCCACTACGGCCCTGCACCCCCAAAGATTAAGCATAGGGTTTGTCATCCAAAATTGATACCAATTTGGAAAAACCTCACTAAATTGCTGAGGTTTAATGATAATCCCGAGCTCTCTCTCTGCATGTACACGGTAGGGATTAGTAAACTCGACCCATTTAATCAGGGCTTTATCGATGGGATAGGATAATGCGGTCTGATCGCCAATATCAATTGTAGGGAAAAATATGGACGTACTATCCCAATCAATCTGTATCATATATAGCTGACCACGTTCAGGCATGCTCCATGTCGGAACTCTCGTGCGAATAGCATCCTCGATTTGTTTTACGAAACGTTCACCCTCTGCCTGCGATGAAATCGCGAGAACCGGCAAGAAAAGATCCTGAGTAATCTCAGCCCATAGTATTCTGATATCGATAAGGTTATCTCCAGAATGAACAGGCAACGGTGTCACAAATGGAATCCCTCGAGACAGTTTGAGCTCATAATTTTCACCACACTGTAGTGATATTAACTTTTCAGTCGCTCCTCCTTGGTTGGCAATGGGCGGTATGAACAGCGCACGAGGATAGGGGCTGCCGATAAAAGCATCTTTGAACCCGCGATCGTTAAATCCTTTTTTGAGTATATCTATACTTTTCAGTCCCATCCTTACTTCTTCAGCCTTCTCCCTGTAAATCTCGCGCCAGATCTGATCTAAGAGCATTGTGGAACGTTGTTGCTGGTCTTCCGCCGCCCGAACGTGTTTCGCGGGTTCATGAGCTTCCCCTTCGGAAGTGGCCACTTCAACTTGCCCGAAACTGAAATAATCTATAATCGCCCCTGGATTGCCTTCTTTACACCATTTTCCCAGGGAGAGTATTTCGGGGTAAAAGACTCCCACTATTTTTTGAAATCTTTCAATCTCATTCAGAATCAATTGATACTTCTGGGATTCCGGGTGGATAAGTAAAAGGATGAGACAAGTCAGGATGAGGGTAAAATACGTTCGACAGATCTGCGCCAAGATTTCAGGAGCTTGAGCCATAGCTTTGCCGAGCTTTGCCGTAAAGTCGACCTTGAATGTAATAGTACATGGTTGTGCTGTATATAATTAGTCGGTGGTTGTATTGACTCAGGGGTAAATTAATTTTAGCTTCATGCTCGGTAATTTTGTCGTGCATAGAGCCCGATTCATCTTGCCATACAATGCAGCATATATCACTCCATTTACTGGTATAGTCCAATCCAAGGAAGAGTATCGCCGCGATCACGAAAAGAACTCATCTACCGCATATTGATCCTCATCACGGACCCAAATGTCATGGATCTTGCCGCCCGCGAGCTTGAAGACCGTGACCCTCTGACCCTCGAGGGGTTTTTTGCCGGCACGCTCAAATCTCACCCTGATGATGCCCACGGCATAGTTGTCGTCAACCAAAACGTCAATGGTCTCCAACGTTTCAGCTTTGTCCGTTACTTCCATCAATTTTTCGATGTAGCCGTGGACCTCCGCTTTGCCTCGATAATCGCCCGCAAGCGGATTCCGCCCAAAGTGGTGTAAAACAACGTCACCGGCATAGAAGCTCTCAGCCTCCTCGGAGTTTCCTCTCAGCCAGGCGTCTTCATACTTCTTCATCATTAGTAGATTAGGATGTATCTGTTCGCTAGGCTTTGTCATGGTTCCTCCTTTCTGTTAGCAGGGTTTGGTTGCTTGAAGTCGCCACGAAAAATTTCCTTTTGTTTGTGGAGATCGGCGTCTAGAAACCGTCTCCAAGGATCTCCTCGTTCCGCTTACGAATATCCTCAGGGACCATATCCTGATAGGCGGCGAGAAAGTTGTCCTCGTCTTGTGACCCTTCATCGGGTACTTGCAGGACAGTAAACCAGCGGTTTAACAGACAGTAGTGACCGATAAGCCAGGTCAACTCGACAATCTGGACGTCGACGTGACGCTCTAATTCCTGATCGGACATCTTCTTCAGCCGCTCGTCCTGCCTGTTGTGCTCGCGGAGCACACGCCGCAATTCCGCGAAGTCTTCGTCGGTAACCAGATGTGTGCGTCACCGAGTAGCGGGAACGATTCAGGAGAGAAACCATTGATATGACCAGTTCCTTGAGAAAGCGATCATTGAAGCCGGTTTCCTGCACATCGCCGCGAAAGATCGGCGGATCGAAGATAAAGGAATTTGCGTACTCCACCTCCGTTTGCATCAAGCGTGGCGTGTAGCACATTACCTTACAAAGGTTGTTGCGGATTCCCCAGATCGTCTCTCCAGTGGCCATTCCGGCCCTTGTATAGGGGTCTATTTCGTCGCGCTGCAAGGGACGTATTCGCGTCCAGGGGCCTTGAGAGATGTTTGTTTTTTCCATCTGGGCTCTCCTTTATTTACTGGGTTGATGTACGACTTCGCCTTCTTCTTTGTCGCATTGCCCAGCCCAAATACCTTTTACCAGTCCATCTTTAATAACCTGAATTAAAAATCACCTTTAAGAACATCCTCGTTACGCTTGCGAATGTCCTCCGGCACGACCTGTTCGTAAATCGGTCCAAAGTTGTCCTCATCGTCGGGGCCTTCTTCAGGTACTTGTAGAACAGTGAACCAGCGGTTCAGCAGGCAGAACTGACCGATCAGCCAGGTCAACTCGACAATCTGGACGTCGACGTGACGCTCTAATTCCTGATCGGACATCTTCTTCAGCCGCTCGTCCTGCCTGTTGTGCTCGCGGAGCACACGCCGCAATTCCGCGAAGTCTTCGTCGGTAACCAGATGTACGCTCCGTGTAGACATCCGGATGCTTTTCATGTTCGTGAAGATGCAGGTATTTCCTGTGACCCTCCTCTTCACGTTGGGCACCGCTATACAGCGCCATGCCGATCAGCGCATGGTGTGTGATCGAATATCGTGAACGATTTATCAAAGAGGTCCTGGAAATAACCAATTCCTTAAGGAAGCGATCATTGAAGCCGGCTTCCTGCACTTCACCACGGAAAGTCGGTGGATCGAAGATGAAGCTGTTGGCGTATTCGACCTCGGTCTGCAGCAAACGTGGTGTATAGGCCATGACTTTTAGGAGGTTGGTCCGGAAACCGCCCCAGGTGGTTTCTCCGACAACCATTCCGGCCCTTGTATAGGGGTCTATTTCGTCGCGCTGCAACGGACGGATACGAGTCCACGGCCCTTGCCTTATCTTGGTTTTTTTCATACCGGCCTCCCGTTAATCAAACTTATTTTGCCGAATGGCTAATGCCCCGGTCTAATGTTGGTACACTCTGAACTTAGAAAAACGGACCCTGTTTGGCGGCGGTGTTCTTCCGCTTTTGGGCCAGTGCTTGGCGGCAAGACGCAGGAACACGTCCTTGGCGAGCGTGGGGATGAGTGCCGTGCCGGAAAGCACCCACTGGCGATTGTGCTTGTCGGTGTAGTATGCGTTGAATACCTCACCACGACGTACGAGGCGAAGCCGGCCCGTTGGATTGGACTTCGAGCCGTCTCCAACGTCCCGGCTGTACTGGTTATAGATGTTCGAAGACTGAGGGGTGTGCTTTTCGAACTCTGTGACCGCCGGACCGTTGTTCCAGCCGATGCGGAAACCGTTGTCTTCGTCGCGCTCGCTGCTGGCGTAGGGCGGTGCGCCGTGGACATCGAAGGTGAGGTTGATACTCCGGTAGCCGGGGTCGATCTGGATGGCGGCGAGTTCGAAGGTAGTGCCCTGCTGAGGGCTTTTAACCTCGAAATCGACCTGGGCGTCGAAGTCGCCGTGGATAGGGCAGCTAGTCAGCGCGGCGGCGCTGGAGTACTGCCCGCCCTTGCGGATCTGGATTATCAGGCCGTCATTCTGATGGATGCGCGCGTCCTGGTTCGCCTTGGCGCTGCCCATGATCCACAGATCGCGGGTGACCTGGATGCCGGCGAAGTCGTCCTCAATCACCAAACCCCGGGGCCGCAGCATCTCGGCGGTGGGCAGTACGCCGCGGCACACATAGCCGGCCAGCCACTTCTTCTTGGCCAGCCGCTCGTGTGCGGCAGGACTGATAGTGAACGGCCATATCGAGGCGATGAGCACCGGGGCCGCGCGGTGAAGGGCCTTCTCGATCGTTGGGCGTAGTTTGCCGTCTTCGCAGAACCGCCCGTCTAGGATCAGGTAGCAGTCGCGCTTCCTTGTCTTCTCGATGAGGGGCACGGGGTCGGTGAGGACGCCGGTCGTGTGCCAGTACGCCTGCGGAATGCCGGGGGCGCGCTTCTGCACCTCGCTTGCGGCGTGGCCGGTGACGATGACCGACTTGGTCAGGGAGAATCGAGACAGCAGACGACCCACGGTGTCGCCCAGCACATCCCAGTCGCTGAACTCGATGGAGTTGGCGGAGCTGGGCTCATCGAGCACCAGAATGAGGCAAGTTCGCCGGCCGAAAACGCGGAGTACCTCCTCCAGCGTGGGGTGGTAGAGCGGTACTTGCTTGTGCTTGGGTCCCTCCCAAGGCGTATCGTCGCCCTGGCCGATGGGCTGGTTGTTTTCATCAAGCTCGTTGGAGCGGAACTGCGCGCCGGCATCGAGTTTGCGCAGCTCTTCGGCTGTGATCTTGTTAACCTTACGCGGGTCGCCGCACGTGGCTTCCAGAGTCTCGTGACGGCAGCACACAGGGACTTGGTCGAGTGTCAACTGGACGTTGATGACGAGGCCGTCTGCGCCTGCGCCCAGCGCTGCCCAATATGCGGGAAACGTATCCTCGGGGGCGCAGAGGCTTTCACCACCCAGTGCCCAGACGAGTCTTTGTTTCGACATATTCATTCCCCCTTTGTGTTAAGGCCGAATTCTAAAAAGGAAATAGCTGCCGCCGCGGGAATCGCAAGTTCATACACTCGCCACCTTTGATTTCCAGACCCTCGTAGTTCACGTCAGATCGGACTGGAACTTTTATCGGTATTGAGTCCTTCAGTAGGACCTGCTCGACCAATTTGGCCAGCTCATTTGATTTTTTATTGTTGACCGGGTCAGAGTCCATCCAATGCTCCCAGTAGACCAGATAATTATCCGATGCGGCCGCGATCGCACCGTCCAATCCCTTTGGTGGTAGGTTTTTTACGGATCTTAGTTTCTTGAATAAGGCCTCATGGAATTCCCGCGGAGCTTGAGACTTTTTGCGCATTCCAACGAGCACTCTGCACAGACCGCGGTACCAGTCGACGCTCGCTTCAAATAGGTAATAGGCCTGATTTGGCTCGAAGCTGTCGCCCAGCAGCATCGGAAACGTGCTCTTACTATATAGGCCCAAATATCGGGCGGTGCAGCAATGCATACGCACGACCTAGTGTAGTGTCCCATAAATAACTATACAGTTGCCGTCTGCTTTGTTTTTCGCTGTCTCGGCTGCGTACATCCCGGCTTGATCGTCTCCAGTTTCTTGCGTGCTCGCGCGAGCTTCGCCACGATGTCGCCCACTGTCGCCGTCCAGATGAAAGGGCGCGGTTTTTCATTCCACGCCGCCAAG